>JAFGHB010000015.1 GCA_016930255.1 Methanomicrobia archaeon
ATCCTCCTTTACAGAAAAAGAAAGAAAAGAGGACTCATAAAAACGAATACATCGATGTGTAACCTTTTTTGGTTTACTTAACAGGTAGCCATATCTATCTTGGCGAGCCTCAAACGATGACCGAATATTCCGCCGGGGACTATACGCTGGTTTTTGATGATCCTCCGCTCGGAACGTATGAACTCACCGTGGGTGTCGGCGATAACGTGCACAGGCGGTCTGAGAACTACTGGTATTGGGCAGAGGCTGAGGATAAGATTACGATCGAATTCGAGGACGATTTCGAGGATACTGACTTCTCATACGGGGCATGGGTGGAGAATAACGGTGAGTGGCACATCTATACGAACACGAATAATTTTCTCTGGACGACTTCGCCGGCTGCAGACGGCTACGATCCCATTATCCAGTTGAAAGGCACGTCTAACTGGACTGATTATACGGTGGAAACCGATTTCGGATTTATCGATACCGGATCCGAAGGAGCAGTAGCGTATATCATCGGACGGGATTCTATACAGCTCGGCGAGTCACACCCCTACGGAGGCTCGTATATCGTAAGTGTGGATATTAACTATGATGGTGAATGGACTGGAATGGCTTACGTGTTCCGAACATACGATGCCAATGGCGACGGCAAAATCACGCAAGAGGAATTAACGCTTTTGGATTACGAGCCACTGAGTTCTGCTACGGTAAGCGATCTCGTGAACCACTATTGGTGTCACCTGAAGGTCGGCTTTGAAGGTGATACCATAACAGTGTACGTCAAATCACCCTCAGCAGGTGAAAATTTAGTGTTATCCGTGACCGATACCTGGAATACCCAGGGCGATATCGGGTTGGGTGCGAGTGAACCTGAAGGTACGACCATACAGGTCGCTTTTGATAACGTTCGCGCTTCAAAGGGCTGTATCTTCAACGATCAGTTCGAGAATGACCAGTTCACATCCGGTGCGTGGCTCGTGAGTAATAACACGGACTGCTATCTCGATGACATTGACGGAAACGGTGTACTGGTGATTGACGACCCAGCCGGTACTGGACCATACGCGTATGCTGACCAGGACTTCGGAACGAAGAGCGTCCGCGTAGAAGGCGTGTTTAACATCACCGAAGACAAAGCTGGACAATCACACGCGAGCGTCGAAATCACGCAAGATAAGGGTGCGTCTCACTCGCTATTGTACGGCCTCAATGCAAAGGCCGATGATGAAGCGGTCGTGCTCTACTGGTACGATACCGAGACGAGCGAGCAGGATAGTGCTTACACGAGCTACTCATTTGCCTCCAATCACTGGTATAACTTCAAACTGGTAATCGATAATGATACCAACAAGATGTACGCATACACTGATAATAGACTGGAGCTGACGTTGGATCTTCCTGGCTGCACCGGCAACATCTCCTGCATAGTATTATGGGATAAATACGCGCGGGTGCTCTGGGACAACATCTACGTCGAAGAAACACCCGCCGAGACCATACCACCAATCGTCTCCATTACATCTCCCGGTTCGGGTGTGACGGTCTCTGGCATCTTCACGGTAGAAACAACCGTCAACGAGACCGGAGGCAGCGGGATAAATCACACGGCGCTGTACGCCAATGAGTCGCTGATCGCGTTGAACACCACCGACACGACAAATCCTCTTTTCACGCTTGATACCGCCACGCTTAACTCAGGCAACTGCACACTCACCGCGGTTGCCGTGGATAACGCAGGGAACAGCAACTGGACCGCGATAACTATCGATGTGAACAAGCTCCCTATTGCAGACTTCACGTATTCGCCAGCATACCCAACTACGCTGGATACCATCACGTTCAACGCTTCGGACTCTTACGACCCCGATGGGGCGATAACGTCCTACGAGTGGGATTTCGGTGATAATAATACGGGTAGTGGTGTAGTTGTGCAGCATTCGTATGCGGAGAATGGCACCTATCTGGTGAATCTGACGGTAACCGATGACGATAACGTACAGCGTTCGGATTAGAAATGATCATCGTCGATCATCCGGCAACAAGCTTTGATACCGGAGCACCAGCCAACCCCTACCCAAGCACCGCAGGCACTCATAACGGCACGATAACGGTAACCAAAACGGTCGTCGCAGCAAATCTGTATACCTATCCCTGTTCCGGCACGGGTGGCCATACGGAATACGCAAGAATCTGGAATTCCTCGTGGGACGGCGTAGAAGCGCATTGGCATGGTTATGTAGGAGATTGGCACAACATAACGTTTAATGAACCGTATACGTTATACTCTGAGGAGGTCTATAATTATACCATTCGCACCGGCTCCTATCCGAAGATCCATCATACTAGAACGCTACTGACCGAAAACGGCTGGATCAACTGTACTTCTTTCGTAGATGCTAACGGTCGTACGTACGATAACTGGATACCGGCCATCAAATTATTTCTTTAATAAGGTATAGTTTCTTTTAATTGATGAGAAATGCATGCAACATCGAGCAAAATGGGCGTGTTGGGTAAAGCCCTAAAAATACTGCCCGCAACGGAAGAGGATATTATTCTCACGGGAATCGTATCAAAGATTGCAGAGCGAATTACGGAACTCAAAAAAGCTGAGAAAATACTGATTGAAACCTACGTATCTCGTGAACGTTTAGAGCAGGAGATAAAGGAAAAAGGTGTTACTCCGGATGACCATACCCGCCACAATGATCTCTTAGAGTGGCGAGCGATACGCTATGAGTTAGAAGAACTTACAAACCTCTTGGAGAGTCTGTAGGAATGATCTGGCATCGGGGAGTTATCCAAAAGCTCACTGCTTCTGGACTATTTTACGAGTGCTTCGTCATCGGTGCGAAAATCCGTGCTCCGATAAATGATACGCTTTTCCTCGACATTTACTACGATCCAACGACAAAGAGCTATTCATACGGCCTGGTTGATTCAGAACTACCCTACAAGGGCGATAAAAGAATTTTGGGATGGGATGACTACCCACACGAGGGCATAAAAGAAATGAAAGCCCTCAAAAGTTACCCACACCATTTTCAGTTCCGCAAAAACGAGAAGTGGGTATTTGATGACTCTCCACTGCGTGGGGACATAATGAAGGATATTGAGGTCGTTATAAAAGCGGTTTCTGAATATCTTCGGAGTTCTACCACAGTATAAAAAACAGGCTCGTGTCCGCAGATCCATCATACTAGAACGCTACTGACCGAAAACGGCTGGATGAACTGTACTTCTTTCGTAGATGTCAACGGTAAGCGTTCTGAGGACTGTATTCCTGCTATCAAGCTTTGGTCTGACGGAACAAGTTCTTTAATCAACGTTTCTTACCAAGAAAAGTTGTTGGATTCAGGCCATCAGGCTGTGGTCATAAAAAAGTTTCTCTGGTAAAGCTTTCTTTACAAAGAAAGGTTTATGGGATACCAGCGATTAAATTGGAGTGAAATGGCTTTATCCCGATTTAAAACTCTCTCCTGGAGAATTCCAAAATGTAGCAGAAGAAATGGAAGGAAGAAGTGCCAGTGGGTAGCTGGACAGAAACCACGTGCGAGTCTGAAATGGTATAGAATTTTTTTATAGTTTGAAAAGCATAGCGTACTTAAATACTCCGAAACCTAAATAACTACTAGTATCGATATAGTGAAGTAAAGGGAAAGAGGTAGTGGATATGGAACCCACAAGTATAGGAATTCTGATTGTTGCTCTAGTGCTCATCGTAGAGGTCGTCGTGATGCTGTTGAAGCTCAAGGTGGACAAGATGCTGCTTCTCATGCCGCTCATCGGCGTTATATTCGCGGTCATCTCCTTTGCGTTGAACGAATACCGGGATAAGGTCCTTTCTTCGTTATCAGGCACGACGCAGTCTATCGTGATCTATGGTCTACTGGCGGTCGGCATCATCTTCGGCGTATTCGCTGTTGCAGTATGGTTCAAAGGCGAGAAGGAAGCGAGAAAGCTCACCTCAGCGGCAAAGAGCATAGATAGCGCGATTGCGGGGATTGAAAGCGACATACAGGGCAGCGGGATGGATATCGAGCATTTCGAGGAGGAGATGGGCTCGATCAAAGCGAAAGTAGAAGATTACGAAATGAAAGAGAAGGGGGTATGAGCGGGGATAGATAGAAGATGGAGAAGGGAGAAGATACGGTAAATAGGATTGTCATCGGAATCGGCGGGCAGGGGAGCACCGTCGTTAATAATATCCTGCGCATGCTGAAGTCCAAGACAGGGAAATTACCGAAGAATGAGGAGTTTTTGATTATCGATACCGACCAGGCATCCGCAAGTGCGTGCACCGAGGTAGAAGAGCGGAAGAAGATCGTTCTCAATCGCCCGGATACGATTTTGATGAAGAACGCCAACAGATGGCTTCCGGATCCGTATCTGTCGGCTGCAGGTGCCGGGTGCGGACAGCATCGGATCTACGGGCGGGCGATGTATAATGTGCATCGCGAGCGGATATTCAGTGCGATCGGTACGGCCGCATCGGAATTAAGAAACAGAACGGGCGGTAAGGACTTTTTTATAGTAATGGTGTGCGCATTCGGTGGCGGCACAGGATCGAGCATGCTGCTCGACGTCGCAATAGACATTAGGGATTGGATCTCGAAACAGTTCGGGTCCGAGCCGGTGATCTTTGGCATTGGGATTCTGCCGTCGAGCAAGGAGTCCGCGCTTCCAACCGCGAATGCCCTGGGTACTATGAAAGAGCTTCATTTCCTCATGTCACATACCGAGGACATCGTCATCGATGACAAGAACTATTCCAATCCGTTCAAACTGTTCTTCCTTTTAGGACGGGACCTTCAGGGGCAGAACCGGGATGAGGAATTGGAACGGGCGATACCACGGTTCCTTCTCGACCTTGGGTTCCTCCCGGGCGGCTCGGTGGAGACAAAGGGCAAGTGGCTCGACCTCAACGACCTCCAGAACAGAGCACGAGGCTACGAAAACCGGTTTGACTCGCTGGGTTACTACGAGTGTGTTTTCCCCTCAGAGAAGTTATTCTTGCTTTATGACGTCGAGGATGACATCCCTGGGGTCAGGCAACGATTAGTAGAGATAGAGGCGAAGATAGCGGATATACGAGGAAAAATAGAGACCGAACGGGGCGAACTGGAGCGATTTGAGGGGCGAATTCGGGAGGTTCAGCGCGAGGTGGATAGTTACGAATCGGCGTCTGGGTTGTTCGCGCATCGGAGTACAGGTGCGATGGCGGATGCCAAGGCGAAGCTGGATAGAGCGAGGAAGAAGTTATCTGGCTTGAAAGAGGAGGTCTTCGACCTTGAGATCCGGGCGAGCGATGCAGAAGAGGAGAAGCGACTTACAGAGCGGAATTTAGAACGGCTTGAGGCGCTCAAGAACAAGCTGCTCCGGGACGTAACCTCGCCGCTGAATACGCGGAGTTATCATCAGATCGAGCTGTCGGACGAGGAGATCCGGAGCTTAAAGAAGAGCCGAGAAGACCTGAAGAATCTCTCGTTCTTCGCGATTATGAAGAAACTCGGCCGCGAGGAGGAGTTCTTCAGGTGGACGCACTCGCCGATTAACGAGGGCGATGTCATATTCAATCCGATGGTGAACTACCGGCATTCCATCGAGAATACCCTGGCATCGAAGTATATCGACATTCTTCACGATTACGGATTCCTCATGCTGGATACGCTGGGGAACGTGGTGAACGAGGAGGAGAAGTTTGGGCATTTCATCGCGGTATTGAGCACACGGGCGGACAATTTTGATGATGCGCGGCTCGGCGGCGGCGCGTTTAAGACCATGGTGACGGAACGCTTTGCAAAGGATGCAGACGTGCTGAAATTGGATACGCCCGCGCGTTCACACAGCTTTGCCATCTATACGCTTATGATCGGGCTGCAACCGTGGGCGCCGGGACCCGGGCTTCCGCCACGGCTGCGAGAGCTCGAATGGCTCGAGAAAGCGTATAAAGAAAGTGATTTCATCAGGTTGCAACGGCATCATTCGCTCTTTTACGGGACCCCGAAACCGTTCTCTCTCATTTCCGGAATACCTTACACGCCGGGTGCAGACGAGAAGAATAGAGATATGGTGACGACGTACTGGAAGAATTACGAGGTGCTGGAGAAGGATGCGATATGGAATAACGTCCCGATCGTGCTCGCACAGTGCCTGAAGATGTTCGACGATTTACTTACCGGCTTGAATTTGGCGGAGGACATCAAGAACCTGCGCATTCCGGATCCGGCGAGCTACTCGATCGCGAATCTTACGATGCTCGTGCACGGCCTTGAGAATGCGAGTAAGAGCATGGAGAACGTGAAGAGCTGGACAAAAGAGGCAGAACGCGGGTTTATAGTTCTGAGAAACGAGCTTAATGAATTGATAGCCAAATTACGCGGTATGGAGACGGGCGCGCCTCCGGGAGCTAAGGCTGGGCGAATGGTACGCATGATCGAAGACTCATCACGGAACATGGAGATTTTAATCGACCGGATTGAAGATCTCTCGAACCGGTTCAGTGACGACATAAAAGCGGTCATTGACCGAGCGATGGAGTTCCTCGGGGCGATACCTTCTGAAGATACTTCCTCGAGCGTCATACGACATATGACCAAGGCGGAAGCGGAGATTTCGAGGATCCGGGAGGATAGTATGAAAGCAGCAAAGGGGATAAAAGATATGGGCGGGCCGCTCGCAATGATGTTATCCGCGTTAAAAGAGCTGAAAAAGATAACCGAGTCGGGGGAACCGGGAGCGGACGTCGAAATAGGGGAAGAGAAGCGGGAGAAGCCGAAGAGCGTCGAGCTGCCCGATCTCTCACTCGATATACGGAGGGATGAAGAATGAGCAAGAACGGATTAGCGGTCACAGCCCTCGCCGTTTTGGCATGCACATTTCTGTTTTTATCGCTTGGCATCGGACTCGCCGCAGCGCAGCAGGATGTGCTGAAGCTGGACGAAGACACGTCATACGTCCTCAATCTGGAGACGGGAAGTAAACAGACCTACGTTGGGTTTTTGGATAGCAAGCAATTTGAAGGCGACCGGCTGGAATTCAACATCTACGTGGGCAAGACGGGGAACCCCATACTCGATGATTATGTCCTGGAATTGCGGACGAACCTCGATAACCCGGAGTGGAAGGTTGGTGATGACATTTATCATGCGGCAAACGTACTCGTGTGGAAGGGCGCGGAGGCGCATGCAGCCCTTGTCCCGAAGATCGTCTTATCCGGCGACGTGCCAAAGCCGATAAAGAAGATCAAAGAACCGGGGTTCGAAGTATACGACATCTACGGCATTGGTGAGGGCGAAGTGTACGTCGAACTCACCGTAGGCACGACGAGCGACGGGTCGACCTTATCGACGATAATACAGAAGCTGGAGCCGTCGATGACCTTCTTGTCAACGACGGAAGACATTCAGGATGCCCAGAGCGAAATAGAGCAGAACTTGGAGGAAGCACAGGGTAAGATCGGCGAAACGGATTTGGAAGAGGACATCCGAAGACTGGCAGAGGAAGGGCATCCGGGCTGGGCATCACTACTATCAGCGCATTACAACGAGCTTTCAGTCGCCGCGGAGCCGCCACCAATCACGCTTTACGTCATCCTTTCGGTGCTCGTGGGCTTGATCTTGGGCTCGGCGTTCGTCTATGTCTACGTTTCGCGCGGCGGCGGTAAAGGCGTGGACGTGAGCCAGATCTCCGCGGAGTTGAACGATACATCCGGGCGATTGGAGGAGAAATCGAGTTCCATCAATGCGATCTCAACGAAGTTTGCGCGGAGTGAAGACGATGAGAAGCGGAGCGTTGCACGCGATCTGATCAAGATACGGGCGGGTCTGAACGAGATCTCAAACGAGATACGAACGATTGCCGATAAGATCAGGGGTCCACGGTAGGTAAGGTAACACGGGTTGCAAAAAGCGCTCGTTTCTGAGGCGTTGAGGAATACTTTTTAGGTTCAGCGGAGCATATCTGTTCTTGTTATGATCAAACCGAAACGCGTGTTCTTCTCCTGCTCGATGCGTGGCGGCTACAGCAGAGTGGCGCAGGCGGAGTTACGAAAGATTCCTGATATAATTGAAGAGTTGGGAATGGAAGTAATCAGCAGGCATCAAACCCAAGCGGATTTTATAGCGAACGAGTCACGGCTCACGGAACAGCAGATACACGATCGCGATTACCGCTGGTTACAGGAGGCGGATCTCGTCATCGCCGAGATAACGAACCCGAGCCTCGGTGTCGGTGCGGAGATTGCGGATGCGGTTCAGTTGGGGATTCCCGTTTTAGCGATTTACAGAAAGGAATTTGAAAATCAAATCTCGGCATACATTAGCGGGAAAACGGGCGTGGTGTGCAGGGCGTATGCGGATTATGGGGAGTTGCGAAGAAGAATCGGAGAGTTTTGTTCTAATATCCTCTAAAGAAAAGATAATGGTAGAAAAATCTAAGCACGAACCGATCTCATACATGCCTTTATATCTTACTTTGTACTCCACCTCATGGCAAATCTTCTGGAGTATAGGTGACCCAAGAATAAATTGGTAAAGTACCATTAACGGTATAGTTAGAACCTGTACGACTTATAGCAAATCCCGTTTCTATTGTTTCCCAATCAGGGATTCTTTTGACAAACCCTTGTGGGTGACAATTGTCGCATGTTATCTTGTAGGATATTGATGTATTTTCTGTAATCATATATAGTTTATGTCGTGTGATTCCTGGGAGTTCAAATGCCGTTAATGTTGGATATTCTGATTCTAAGTCTGAAACATTATAATATTTTTCATCCACGCTTATAGCCGCAAAAAATGATGTATTATCTCCAGGATTTAGTGATTCTAATTGCAGGTGTGGTTTCGAATCACTGACCTCAAGTCTATAAAAGTTTATAGTCCCTGTCTCTTTTCTTGAAGCTGTATTCTCTAGGGTTATCTTCAAAAATCCGTTTTCTTTATCGATTTGATGTGTTATATTCAAATCTGGATATTCTGTCTGATAAAGTGTCAGATTAAGCTGCCATATCGCTATTCCAAAACCCACCACGGTGACAATTAAACAAACAACACATAGGATAAGATTCAAATTCTCTTTTCTCATATTAGCACAAAAATACTTTCTCGCTTAAATAATTTTTGATTGCCTAATCTAATAGAAAATTGACACGAGCAAACGGATCATCAAGGCTCGCAACAGGGCCATCTATTGGCAAGATGACTGTATACACTATCCCCTCCGTCTAGTACGTTAATCTATCTCTACCATCAGCTCCTTCCTCACTACCCCTTTTCCCTGACCGCATAAAGCCCATCATCCGTCCTCTTTAGCTGGTATCAGTGTTGTTCCAAAAAGGCTGCTGGAAGGTCCGTGATCAGCGAACAGCGATCGCGCAGCCGATAAGAAATCATACAATCGCAAGTTTTTTATAGTATCACAAACAACGGAGTACTGGTGAAAAAATACTAATGCCTGATGGAAATGAACCCCCGTCTGGAGGGCACCCCGAAAAGAAGCAGGTAGACGTAAATGCGCTTATTGGTGAAGAGAATGACCCCAAAAAGGTTTGGGATGAGATCAAAAAGGCGATTTCCAATCTCCTTTGCCTCGAAATTACAACCAGACTATGCGGCGGTGCTGAGGACGAGAAGATATACACCAAGATCGACCTTCTGCAAGCAGACCGAACCAACGAAATCCACAGGATCTTCCTGACGGATCCCGATTTGGCATTCCTGCTCGAGTTTCATACTGACCAGGTAGAACTTGCGGAGCAGGACATCCAGACAAAACTGGAATTCCTGAGAAACCTGGCGAAGACGCTTAGCGCAGAGATCAAGGAAGCGACGTAGATAGAAGCACAACTCTGATTGATTACATACGACCGTTACACTTAGGTGGATAACTGTGAAGAAGAGCAGAGAGGTTGTTTTCTAATGAACGTACGTCGTGGTGGTAAACCGGGAGGGAAAGCAATGTCATGAGTAGCGATAAAAATGATTCAGGAACAAGTAAACAAGATTTGAAGGACGCATTAGAGCGTCTAAAGAGGGCGGTCAAGGAGGCATCGGTCGATCTTCTCAGCCTCGAAGTTGATTCGGTGCTGGCGCCGAACATCTCTGGCGTGTATCCTCTCGACGACGTGGGATTCCTCCATGAGACCTGCGGCAATCTCGTGGAATTTTTCGACATCTCCGAAGCGAAGAAGAAAAAACTCAGTGAAATTCAAAAACCTCTTCTAAACGATTCTTCTTTCAAGACACTCAAAGATCTTTGCGATAAAGATGAACTCACAAACGGTGATGACCGGATTAAAATTAAAAAACTCCGCGATGACCTCAAGGTATGCCTAGACCATAAAACCACTGATAATTTAGACAGAACGCAAAGCCATGAACGCTCGGAGTACCGGAGGTATCTGCACTACCTGCAGAAGTACCTCGACTTACACTGCAGCTCGGAATGGGACTGGGAGGAAGGGATGCTTAAGGGTCGTGAGCACCAGCAACTGCGCACACTCTGGGAACTGGTGGATGCAGCGTACATCTATGCGCAGACCGTCATGCAGCTTGATGGCGATATTGTATTCCGCATCAACGAGCGGTTGTTCACCGAGTCCTGGAGCAATGCAGACGAGCTTATGCAGGCGCACCGTCTGAACGTTGAAGCGGGGACAAAGTATAGGAACGAGCTGATAAACACCTTCGTTCAGGTTATCCGAACGTTGACGGGAGCGATATTTCACCGATAGCCTATGAAGTATGACGAGTAAATCGACCGAGGACATCCTGGTGGGAGACCACGTCTATTACAGGAGGAATTTAGCAAATCCACTGTTCGAATGCCGCCTTCAGACTGATCACGAACTCGCACAGAAACTCATAACTGATCCCGGCTCTTTACTCGGGAAGAAAAAGAGCCGAAAAGATTCCCTTTTCTGGCTCCGTATATTGCTGGAAGGCATATGCACCGGTGGACTGTTTGTCTTCGAAACGTCTATTCCGCAGGGTACGAATTCGGAGTTCAACGTGGCGGCGCGAACGCTGTTTCTACTGGATGGTGACATGCTCGTCAAGATAGATAAGACTATTTTGACGCGTACGGATGCTGTTGAGATAATCAGAGCCCATTGCGGATGGTCGACTTGGTGTCTTACACAGCTACGGGGTGCGTCTTTTTTGCGCCGCTTCAGATGGTTACTTATTACCAGTGGCGTGGCTGCGGGAGGAGTGCTGTTCTTTTTAGTAAACCTGCGGTGGTATCTCGTGCCCACCATTCTCGGGCCCATTATGATGCTCGTGTGCGGTACAGTAATGGGGCTCATAGCACCGAGTATTCTCCGCATTGTGCTCAAAATAACAATGAATCACTTCTTGTAATGGCTGCTCTCTTTTCACCGCTCCCAGTACCAGACAAGAATAGCTTTTTCAGGGTATCCGCATCTGCACTTCATATCCAGAATCTTCAGCTTCAGTTTCTGATTCCCGCTACAAAATAAGCTCCTTCCTCGTTATCTCCCGCTCGGTAATCTCATACAGCCCTTTATCTGTTATCTTCAGCGCGGGGATCACGGGCAACGCTAGGAAGCTGAGCGCCATAAACGGTGACGTTAATCTCCCGCCTAACTCACGGTACGCCGCTTCCAGCGTCTCCATATCCTTTACCACGTGAGCGGGCTCGTCGAGCGACATGAGCCCAGCATACTCGAGCACGAGTCTCGTTACCTTTCCGTCAGAAACCACAACCTCGCCGCCGTCCATCTCCCTGAGCGCGTTGACCGCTGCTGTCATATCGGTATCATTGGTACCGATGACGATGATATTATGACTGTCATGCGCGATGGTAGAGCCGATAGCGCCTTCTTTGAGTCCTAACCCGGTAACAAAACCAGTGCTGTAGCCGCCCTTGCCGGTATGACGGTCAATCACCGCAATCTTCAAGACATCGTTCCTGATATCCGCTTCAAGAACTCCATCGTGTACTTCCAGTTCTCTGATAACCGATCCCGTGATCAAACTGCCTTCCATGACTCTTATGACGTTCACCTTTGCTCGTTTGCCCACGCATTTGATTGCAAACTGCTCAGCGGTAAATTCCGGACACCTCACTGTGTTAAGCCCGAATGAATAGTTAAACGTTACTTCTGGGACGGTGGCCATGCCATTACGCGCGACAATTTTACCGTCTGCAATTACCAGTTCTGGAATGAAGCGTGTGAGATCGTCAAACACGACAAGGTCTGCTCGTTTGCCAACCTCGATAATCCCTCGGTCGTCCAACCTGAAATGCCTGCACGGATTGACCGTTGCCATCTGGAGCGCTGTGATCGGATCGAGGCCCAAATTGACAGCAGTCCGCACCGTGTAATCGAGACCCCCAAGCATAATCAAATCGGCAATGTGCCGATCGTCGGTACAGAACGCTACATTATCGGTAGAAAGCTCATTATCTAAAATGTAGCCAACCAGATTCTCCAGGTCTTTCGCCTGACTGCCAAACCGGATATACACCGCCATACCCAGCTTCAGCTTCTCTGCAAGCTCCCATCCCTCGGTCACTTCGTGGTCTGAGCTGATCCCGACTCCATAATATTTCTTTAACGCTTCACCGCTCAGCAACGGGCAGTGGCCTTCTATTATCTTACCTAATCGTTTAGCGGCCGCGATTTTACCCATAACCTCCGGATCGTTGTTGATAACGCCCGGGAAGTTCATCACTTCACCGAGACCAATAACACCCTCCTCTCGAAGCAGTTCTTCGACCTCCTTGGCACCTAACGTCGCACCGGAGGTTTCAAAGGGCGAGGCAGGCACGCAGCTCGGGACGGTTATATACACGCTGATCGGTTGCAGTCGTGCCTCCCGCAACGTCTCTTCAACGCCTCGGACGCCGAGCACGTTGGCAATCTCGTGCGGATCGTTTACGAGCGTCGTGGTGCCATGCGCCATGATGAGCCGCACAAACGCACTCAACGGCAGCTTGCTGCTCTCATAATGCACGTGCGGCTCCACTAGACCTGGAGCAACGAACTTGCCCGCAACGTCAACAGTCTGAATGCCCGTCAGTCCTGCTTGAATTTTTACTATTCTATCAGCAGTTATGCCAATATCAGAATCAAAGATAACCCCATATTCCACATCCACGATTCTGCAGTTCTTCAGCACCAGATCTGCTTTCCCGTTGCCCAGGTCAACTTCGGCTATATCTTCTGTTGCCATGTTTCAGTCCGTACACGTCAAACTACTGTAACTAACGTTCTCCATCTGTAAAATACTTGTGTGAATTTCGCATCACCCTTACTCGCTCGACTTCTCATTCTCAAAATAACCCGGTTAAACCATTAATAACGAAGAGTGCGCCCAACACGATAACAAAGAGCGCTAAAAGCAGTAATATCACTTCGTAGCGCTTGCCCACGAAGAATTTCGAGCTCTTTGAGAAGGAATAAGAGACAAAGGAATACCAGGTCAAATCAGAGAGGAAATGCCCGACGCTCACTAACGCTATTCCGGTCAGTGCGAGCCATTCAAATCCCTTTAACAAGAGCGGGTAGCCTATGGTCACCCACCAGGGGATAAAAGCGGGATTAAACGCAGTGAAGAGCACGCCGCCTACAATGGAACTGTTATACGCATACTTCACGCCGCGCAATCGTATCCCCTTATCGATACCTCCCTGTTCCAGCTCGGATCTCGCCCGCCCCGACTCTTTAATCACCACTACCGCCATCAAAATGAGTGCAATTCCGCCTAGTACGTATATCCACGATTTGTAATCGAGGAAATAGCTCGTCAACCCGAGCCCTAACACCAGTGCAACGATGAGCAGAAGTTCCACGAAGACATGTCCAAGCACGGTAAGGGGCCCTGATAACGCACCTTTCTTCAATGTATCGGACACGACGTAAGCCAGCATTGGTCCGGGTATCAATGCTCCGCTCAGACCGGTAAAAAAGCCTATTCCTATCAGCGATGCTCCGATAATAAACGGTGAAGCGATAAGATCCATTGACGCCCAAGCTCCTCGAACCTGCGAAAACTATTACTTATTTATTGTGCTCTGCTTATTAAGTATCGTGGAGAAAAGGAGGCGGGGCTCGTAGCTCAGTGGAAGAGTGCCTCCTTCGCGAGGAGGAAGCCACGGGTTCAAATCCCGTCGAGTCCATCGGTACGAGTAGAAAAAGAAGGTGATATGAATGCAAATGATGCCACAAATGGGTTATGATAGGGCAATAACAGTCTTCAGTCCGGATGGACGGTTATTTCAGGTGGAATACGCACGAGAGGCGGTGAAACGAGGCACAACCGCCATAGGAATAAAAGCACGCGATGGCGTTGCGCTCTTGGTGGACAAGAGGTTGACTTCCCGATTATTGGAAGGCGGCTCGGTGGAAAAGATTTTTCAATTGGACGACCATATTGGCGCTGCAACTTCGGGATTGGTCGCCGACGCACGAATGCTGATTGATCGAGGCCGGCTCGAAGCACAGATAAACAAAATCGTTTATGACGAACCGATCGATGTGGAGACCTTAGCGAAGAAGATATGTGATTTTAAGCAAGCGTATACGCAACTTGGCGGGCTTCGACCGTTTGGTACCGCGTTACTAATCGGCGGCGTGTATAACGGCGATAGTTATCTCTTTGAGACCGATCCCAGCGGTGCATTACTCGAATATAAAGCTACTGCGATCGGTTCCGGGCGAAGCGTGGTCATCGAGCTCCTCGAGCAGGATTATAAAGAAGATCTCTCCATCGAGGATGCCATCGTGCTTGGTCTGGAAGCCTTGTACAAGGTAACCGAAGGGAAGCTTGACATCACCACCGTGGATGCGGGTCTCGCGGAATCGGCGAAGAAGGAGTTCCGGATATTAAAGGCCGATGAGCTGGAGCCCTACATAGCGAAGGTGAAGGAGAAGGCGGAGAGCACGAGCAAGAGTGAAAGCGAGAGCGAGAGTGCGAGCGAAGGCAAGAGCAAGAGTGAAGGATAGCCAGATGCAATGGTCAGTTTGGACAAGGCAGTAATAGCACGGTATAAGCACGGTAAGAAGATTTTTGAAGTTCTTGTCGATCCTGAAGGGGCCGATTTAGTCAGGGGCGGCGCTAACGTGGAAATAGAAGGAGTCTTAGCAGCAGATGAGATATTTGCCGATGCGTCCAAGGGCAAAAAGGCGACGGAAGAGGATTTGATGGGCGCTTTCGCTACCACAGACGTTGTGGAAATAGCGGGGGAGATCATAAAAGAAGGCGAGTTACAGCTCACCACAGAGCAGAGGCGCAAGAAAGTCGAGGAGAAGAGGAAGACAGTAATCGAGCGGATCGCACAGATCTGTATAAACCCGCAGACAAACACGCCCCATCCGCCTACACGAATCGAGATCGCACTGACCGAGGCGAAGGTGCACATTGACCCGTTCAAGAGCGTCGATGAATTGGTAACCGAGGCAATAAAGGCGCTACGACCAATAATTCCGATAAAGGTCGAGGAGACCGAGATAGCGCTAAAAATACCGGCACCATATACCGGACAGGTCTACGAGCTCAAGCGGAATTTCAACGTGACGCGGGAAGAGTGGCAGCAGGACGGCTCGTTTATAGCGATGGTGAAATTACCGGCGGGGATGAGAGACGATCTCTTCTCCCTTTTGAACCGGATAACCAAGGGTGAGGCAGAAACGAAGATAGTGAAGTGATTATGATGTACAAAGTAGTAGTTCCAGGGGATTTTCTCTCCGATGAAGTGAGTCGCGCTGGCGAGGGTACGTATGTCGACAACGGTAAGGTATACGCGCTGAATTATGGCATAGTGAGCGACAAGGGAGCGATAAAAGTGGTCGCGCTTTCTGGGAAGTACGTGCCAGCGAGGGGCGATGTCGTGATCGGTAGAATAATTGAGCTCTCGTATCCGTTTTGGATCGTTGATATCGCATCTCCGTATGAGGCGCGCTTACACCTCTCCGATTTCTCACGAGGTGCAGAAAGACGGATAGATTTTAGCACGATGAGTAACTACCTGGATGTGGGCGATTTGATCATCGCGAAGGTGCAGGATGTAGACCCACTGATGCGAATAGATTTGGACTTGAAAGACGAGATTAAGATCGGTGATCGGGGTCGATTGATAGAGATCTCGCATACGAAGGTGCCTCGTGTCATCGGACGGAGTGGTTCGATGATAAAGCTGCTGAAGGAGAAATGCAAATGTTTCATTTTTATCGCGAAGAATGGCCGTATATGGATAAAAGGCCAGGAAGAGAATATGAATCTCGCCACGCAGGTGGTGTTGATGATCGCGAACGAGGCGCATACTTCAGGATTGACGGATAGAGTGGCGCATTTTTTGGATTCTTATGAGGAAAAAGAAGCATAAAGAAGGGGATGAAGAATAAGGATGAAAGAAGAAGGAATAGAACTTATAAAAGATGGAAAGAGATTAGATGGACGCGGTTTTGAGGAACTCAGGCCGATAAAGATAGAAGTTGGCGTGTTAAAAAGGGCAGATGGGTCCTGTTACTTTGAGATCGGGAATAATAAAGCACTTGCTGCTGTTTATGGGCCGCGGGAGATGCATCCACGGCACTTACAAGATGCGAAGACCGCTGTGGTGAACTACCGGTATAATATGGCACCGTTTTCCGTGGATGAGCGAAAGCGACCGGGCCCGGACAGAAGGAGCGTGGAGATCTCTAAGGTGAGTAGAGAAGCCTTAGACTCGGTGGTTCTCAAGGAATATTACCCGAAGACCGCGATTGACGTCTACGTGGAATTACTCCAGTCGGATGCGGGAACGAGAACGGCAGGCATCAATGCTGCTTCCGTCGCGCTCGCAGACGCGGGAATACCGATGAAAGATCTGGTTTCGTCAATCGCAGTCGGTAAGATCGAGGGTGAAGTGGTATTGGATATGAACGCCCCGGAGGATAACTTTGGTGAGGCGGATATGCCGGTGGCCATAATAGCGAGGACGGATACCATCACCATGCTACAGATGGACGGCCGTTTTACGAAAGATGAGTTTACACGGGGTCTGGAGCTCGCGAAGAAGGCCTGCCACGAGATATACGAGTTGCAAAGGGCAGCGCTCTTAGATAAATACAGCGAACGTGCAGGAGAAAGAGGTGAGGAATAACTATGGGTTTTGAAATTGTAGAGGATATCCGTAAGGATTACGTGTACGATCTATTAGGGAGCGGTAAGCGTATAGACGGCCGTGGATTCCTTGATTACCGTGAGATAAGCGTGGAGCGGGATCTGATAAGTAAGGCGGAAGGTTCTGCTCTTGTGAAGTTCGGCGACACGTCGGTCTTAGTGGGCGTCAAGCTCGAGCTAGGTGAGCCTTTTTCTGATGCGCCCAATAAGGGGATCATAATGACCAATGCGGAACTCCGACCGGGAGCATCGCCGGATTTCGAGCCAGGACCGCCGAATGAGAACAGTGTGGAGCTGGCGAGAGTGGTGGATCGAGGTATCAGAGGTTCAGAAACCATCGATTTAGAGAAGCTGTGTATAGCAGAAGGCGAGAAGGTCTGGATGACGTTCATCGATATCCACGCATTGGACAACGACGGGAATCTGATTGATGCCGCGGCATTGGGTGCTATTATTGCTCTTTTGCATGCCCGCGTACCAAACGAGCGATTCGGGATAACCGGGGCGGACGATACGCTTACGATCAGGGACACGCCAGTGGCGGTAACAGTAGTAAAAATCCGGGATGCTTTTCTGGTAGACCCGAACTTGTCTGAAGAAACCGCAGCTACCAGCAAGTTAACGGTGATTTCAAATGCCGATGGCACGTTATCAGGCGTGCAGAAGAGCGGCCGCGCGGGTCTAAATGCAGACGAGATAGCCGAGATGGTAGATATAGGAATAGAGAAGGCAGGTGAACTAAGGGTAAAGTATTTAGGATAAACCGGAGAGCATCTCCCATCTCAGGATAAGGTTGGGGCGAATATTCTAAAACTCCTCTCGTCATGGGGTTCCGAATCTGGATAAGCGCGCTTATCTTCTCTTTCCCTTTTTGCGGGCTTTAGTTACGTTACAGAGGGCACGGTAGGTGGTGTAAAAGTTTATTTTGTCTGAAGTTAAAGTATCTAATGGTGAGAGCGGTTACGATGTTGGAAGCGGATAATCCACTGGTAAAGGAATATTTCAAGAAGATGATCGGGGATGAGGGCGTGCGAATAATGGAGAACATTCCAGGTGGAGAGATAACGGATGAGGAGATTGCGAAGCGAAGCGATACCAAACTCACTGCGGTAAGAAAGGTTTTGTACGTGTTATATGAGGGCAGGATCGCCGAATACCGGACCGAACGAGATGACACTACTGGCTGGATCACCTATTGGTGGAGCTTCAATCACGACAACATCAGGCGAATGATGGAAGAGGAGGCGGATGCCACGCTCAAGGGGTTGCGAGAGCAGCTTGAATACGAACAGAACGGCGAATTTTACCGATGCCACTGTCAGTCTGTTTTATTTGAAGAGGCTGCGGAGCGAGAATTCTGGTGCGAGGAATGCGAATCAACCTTTGAATATTTCGATAACGGTAGTTTAGTAACCGATATAGAGAAGCAGATAAAAGAGCTAGAGAAGTGGAAGAAGAACTTAGAGAGGAAATAAAACGCGATTGTATCGGGTTACTGCGAGCGGCCGGCTGTGACGAGGGCGTTATCAACCATTGCACTGCGGTTGCCGAGCTTGCATTGGAGATCGCTCAGCATCAGCATAACGATATGGTAGATGAAGCGCTGGTTTTAAGGGGCGCGTTACTCCATGATCTTGGCAGAGCGCGGTCGCACGGTATCGACCACGGGTTGGTGGGTGGCGAGCTGGCACGTGAGCTGGGGCTGGACGAGCGTCTGGTGCGGATAATACAGAGGCATGTCGGCGCGGGAATAACAGCTGAAGAAGCGAAGGAATTGGGATTGCCTCCTGTAAATTTCGTGCCGGAGACGATGGAAGAGAAGATCGTCGCGCATGCTGACAATCTCATCGAAGATCAAAAGAGGACGAGCATAGAGGCGGAACTATCAAACGTAAAAGCGAAATTAGGCGAATCGCACCCATCGATAAAACGACTGATCGCGCTCCATAAGGAAGTACTAGGGCAGAAAGAACGTAACGTAGAGTAGAGTAACGTAACGTAGAGCAGAGCAAAGCAGTTGAAAAGCTCACCCGTTATTTAGTTAGTTTAGTTAGGTTGGGGTGGGGGTATGCACGGTCTTTTTCGTTATCGCTTCAATGCAAGTTCCCGCAGCTTATCTTTCACATCCAACTTCGTAATCACGACATTCGAGGGATGTATGGGTCGTGGCACTTCGGACAGATCAGACCGTGCGACAACGATGCCTTCCATCGTTATCTTCTCCTTCTGCGGGTCGACGGTCCTTACTTTACCTTCCTTTCCTTTATCATCGCCCCGTATCACCCGTACCGTATCCCCTTTTCTCACGGGGAAGTTCCTTCTCCCGTATTTACCTTGAAGCTCCTCGGAAAGCGGTGCAGTCATGAACTTGTGTCGTACATGCAGTGGTGCGTTATACCTTTCCTTTCGCTGCTTCCTCGGCTGCTTAGACTTATCGGTGGCTTTCATCATTTTTATCGCTTCCTTTATCCCTCTTCTTGTGACGGTTTCTTACACGGTCACTATACCCTCTTTCGCTTTTATTCTTATAAATTTTTAAACGTTATACGTGCTTGGGGATCTGGGATTGATCCTCTCCGATTTAACCTTCTCAAGTATAAGATAAAAGGCTTGGAGCGTTGATGGATAGGTATGCGTGATTACGATGTTGTCGTGGTGGGTGGCGGTCCCGCAGGCTGCATGGCTGCGAAATATGCGGCAAAGGCAGGTGCGTCCACGCTGATCGTTGAGGACGATGCGGTGATCGGCGAGCCAGTCCAATGCGCGGGACTTATAAGCACACGAGCACTAGCGGAGAGTGAGCTCGGGCATCGCAACGCATTTATACAGTGCGAAATACGAGGTGCGGTTGTTCATTCGCCTTCCTACGACTTAACGCTTGAATCACCGACGCAGAGGGCGTTTGCCATACGGCGTGATGTCTTTGATCGGGAATTAGCGAAAGCGGCGCAGAAGGCAGGTGCAGACCTCATGCTCAAGAGTAGAGTCAAACGGGTGCGGCAGCGAGCGGGTGAGGGTGAGAGGACGCAGGAGATAGCTGCCGTTACGTCGAAAGGCACAGAGGAAATAAAAGCAAAAGTGGTCATCGGGGCGGATGGTGTGAAGAGTACCATAGCGCGATTAGCAGGGCTCACGGTCGCACAGAGCACCCTGGCCTGCGTGCAAATAGAGGCTGACTACGTAACGGAAGAGGGGCTTGCGGAGATCTTCGTGGGTAAAACCGTTGCACCAGGCTTCTTTGCCTGGGCCATTCCGCTTGGTGCAGGTGCAGGTGCGGAGAATCGTGCGAGAATCGGGCTCTGTATAGACAAACGGGTCTCACCGCATTCCAGCCCCTTGCTCTTTTTAAAACGGAATTTAGAGCAGCATCCGGTGATAGCGCGGAAGTACAAGGGCACGGTCTTTAGCAGTACCGCAGGGAGAATTCCCATACCGGTAAATGCGGGTGGCCTGCGAGGACAAAAATCGCGGACGGTGAAAGTGGATACGGATGCAGATACCGGGATACTGCTGGTCGGCGACGCGGCAGCGCAGATCAAGCCGATCACCGGCGGCGGTGTGTATTACGGTATGAAATGCGGGAAGATAGCGGGTGAGATGGCTGCACGAGCATGCTTGATGGGCGAGATAACGATGCTGAACGATTATGAACGACGATGGCGCAAGGAACTCGGGCGGGAAATAGCGGTGGGGTTGAAGGTGCACCGGTTACGGTGTGTACTGAGCGACAAGGACTTCGATACGATTGTTCATACGCTGTTGAGAAGCGCGATGGCACGTCGGATAAAGAGTGAGGGTGATATGGATTATCCCGCGATGCTCGTTCACGCGCTTCTGGCGAATCCCAGCCTCATTCGAGTGATGGGACGGAACATCTTAAGATATTTATATACGAAGTAGACATAAGATAAGTAGGCAAAGGCACGTCGAGGGCTTTTGGAAGGAGAAAATGGCAAGGATATACGCGAGAAAGCGAGGGAGATCAGGTTCAACACGACCATTTAGCTTGAGGCTCAAGCAGGCTTCACCTGAGTGGGTAGAGATGAGCACAGAAGAAGTGGAGAACAAAGTGGTAGATTTGCATAATCAAGGGCTGTCAACGAGTCAAATAGGAGTTCTCTTACGGGACAGTTACAGCGTGCCAAGCGTTGCACTGGTCACCGGGAGGAAGCTAACGCGGATTTTAAAGGAGCGTGAGAGCGCGGATAAGCTGCCTGAAGACCTCCAGAATTTGATGCGAAAGGCGCTGAGACTGCGGAAGCATCTTGGCGTGAATAAGATGGATATTCACAATAAAAGGTCATTACAATTAACGGAATCCAAGATACGACGGCTTGTGAAGTATTACAAACGGAAGCAGGTCTTACCAGGGGATTGGAAGTACAAGCCGGAAACAGCCGAGGTGATTTTGCGAGGGTAGGCAGCACACGTAAAGGAGCGAAGATATACGAAAATGAGAGGGTTTGGGGAATTATTGGTTGGTTTTGCGTTGGTGGCTATCAGTTTTGTGGGCATTTGGTATCTCATCGACGAGGTCTTAGCGGTTCTGCTGGGAGTCATCCCCCTCGTGTTGCTGTTCTTCGGTGCGTTGTTCGTGATGATGGGCGTGAGTAGTATGAGAATGAAGAGTGCGGAGCCAGAAGGCTGGAGCGCGGAAAGCGGCGATGAGGGGCGAGAGTGAGTACCAGTGGGCGCGATAAAACCGACGTATATAAAGAGTTTGGGGAAGAAACTGTTGACGGAAGTACCGGAGTTCACCGATGATTTTGAGGTTAATAAGAAGCTCGTGGAAGAGAACACGAATGTAAAAAGTAAGGGAGTAAGGAATAGGATAGCGGGATATATAACCCATAAGAAGGTAAAAGAAAGTAAGGAGGAGTGAGCTGAGCGGGATGTTGAGAATAGAAGGTGTTTATACAGCACTGATAACTCCTTTTACGAACGACAATGAGGTAGATGAGGCAGGTCTGAGACGACTTGTGGATTTTGCGATCGAGGGCGGTGTCTCGGGGATCGTCCCCTGTGGCACGACCGGCGAATCAGCAACGCTTTCGCATGACGAGCATAAGAAGGTAATCGATGTGGTGATAGACGCTTCGACGGTGCCGGTAATCGCAGGCACGGGCTCGAACAACACGCAGGAAGCGGTCGAGTTCACGAAGCACGCAGAGGATGCCGGTGCTGCCGGATGTCTCTTGATAACTCCATATTACAATAAACCGAATGTAACGGGACTGAAAGCGCATATCGCGAAGATTGGCGATGCCGTTGATATTCCCCTGATTCTGTACAACATACCGTCGCGAACGGGTCAGAACATAAGTGCCGAGACGCAGATAGAGCTTGCGGCCGAGGTCCCGAATCTGAAGGGTGCGAAGGAGGCTTCGGGCGATTTGAAGCAGGTTGGCACGATCATTCAGATGGCGGCGGAGCGGGGTTTGGACTTCGCGGTAATGGCCGGCGATGATTTCCTCACGCTGCCGATCATGAGCCTGGGCGGTAAGGGTGTGATCTCGGTCGCGTCAAACATCGCGCCGAAGGAGATGTGCGCGATGGTGGCGGCGATGTCGAAGAACGAGGTTGAGAAAGCGCAGGAGATTAATATCAAGCTCTATCCGCTATTTGACTCGATGTTCTTGGAGACAAATCCGATACCGGTGAAGAAGGCTGCGGAGCTGATGGGACTGCCAGCGGGTAATGTGAGGCTGCCGCTCGGCGCATTGAGCGAGGCGAACGTCGAGAAGTTGCGCACCGTACTGAAGGGGTTGGGGATGGCGTAGATCGTGGTATACTTAGAGGCAGGCATCAATAAGGAGAATATACTCAATATGCGGATATAATATCAAATTATAGTAATATCTGCAATACTGCAGATACACCGGAGTTAGATGAAATTGTACATTGTGATTTATTAAAAAAGTAATAGGGGGATAAAATTGAAAAAAGAATCATCAGAAGGATTAATTGATTTTAATGTTGATCAAACTGATGGTGTTGACTTATTAACAGCTGAAGGTGTTGTAAGATTGTTCAGTGAAACAGTAATGAAATATCCATCTAAATCCATTGATATCTTTAATTACAACATTCAAAAAGCGAAGATTCTATTGGCTCTATCATATAAAATAAAGAAGGTTTGGCCATCAATTGTTGAATATTTTAAAGAACCAGAAGCACCACCCTCTAGTTCACCTTGGATGGAATTAATCTCTGGAATAGGAAAAGCATTTGAAGGAGGTTCTGCGTCATATTTTGTTTTTACTGAACAGGCAGTTGTAACTTCAGTTTCAGCAACAGAGATCTATTATCGGGATATACTTGCAGAATCAATCAATTCTGATTTACGAATTGCAAAGAGATTCGCAGATAAGGAGATTCACATAACTATTGATCAGTTATTCCAAATAGATTTTGAATTGAAAAGTGAAATTGGGATTTTTCTTGTTGAAAAAATAGATTTTCAAAAGGTTGACAATATTATATCTTCGTATAAAAAGGCGTTTGGGAATGAATTTGGGAGTATGATGCTGGATGATGATGAAATTGTAACTTTAAAAAAGATTTTTGGAATTAGACATTTATTCATTCATAAAGCCGGAAAGTTAGATAATAAATTCATATCAAATACGAATATTCAGAGAGATATAGGAAGTCATTTTGTTGTTACCCGTAAACAAGTAAATGAAATTATTAATTTCTTAGAAAAAATCGTAAATAAATCCGAAAATTTAATTTCTAAAAAGGGTTCTAAAAAATAAATCACAATTAAAACGCAACTCTCGTTTGCCTCGGCCCTTCGGCCCCGAATTATAGAGCTTTTATGCGCAAGGCGCCAGTTACGATGAGCTTTTGGCTGCATTGTGCTGATAGAGGCGAAGAACCTATCTGAAATGCCGTTACTTTAATTATCTTAAAACTATTATATCCAATTGGAGGTATGTATAAGCCGAAATGAAAAAATTACATCTCCCCGTTATTATTGAAGTTGATGAAGACGGCTATTACATCGTGAGCTGTCCGCTCTTTAAAGGCTGTCATTCCTACGGCGAAACGGTAGACGAAGCGTTGGAGAATATACGGGAAGTTATAGATCTTTGCCTTGAGGAGACGAAGCTGGAGGAGCTCAACAAGTTCGTGGGCTTTAGAGAGCTGGAAATAGTCCAGAATGCCTAAACTCCCGGTGCTTAAAGGTAGAGAACTTATAGCGTTTTTGGAATCCATTGACTTTAGAGTTACTAGAACGAAGGGCTCTCATGTACGATTGAAATCGGACGATGGGAGAGCAACCACGGTTCCTCTGCACGGGAACAAGGATATACCAAAAGGGCTTCTGCGTAAAATAATCAGAGAAGACTTGGAACTAAGTTTAGAAGAATTTTTAGAGTTGTACGAGCGGTATAAAGGGAAATAATTGTGATTAACCATTTTAAAAACGCTTTTCGCTCTTTTCAACAATAATGATCCATATACGACCCGAAAAAACGGAAGATATCGCAAGCATCGGCGAGCTTACCAGACTCGCCCCTTTTGTGCCGTGATAACCCAGCCAGCGGAACGTTATGCGACGTAAATGCTTGGAAGCTATTATTTTTAAAAAGTGAATGCTATTATAGTGATAGGAATACATTTTTAGCTACGATGACAAATAGTTACCGTCTCTCCGTGGTGATAGAGAAGGATGCTGATGGCTATTTCGCCTTCTGCCCAGAGTTGCAAGGCTGTTATACGCAGGGCGATAGTTACGAGGAAGTTTTAGAGAATATTAAAGATGCGATTCGCCTGCATATTGAAGATAGGATAGAGGACGGGGAAGCGATCCCACATATTGAAGCTATAAGCCTGACCTCTGTGGAAGTGGCGGTATGAGCGAGAAACTCCCTCGAATTACGGCTAGCAGAGTACTTAAAGTCTTGGAAAAGGCGGGTTTTGTCTGTGTTCGCCAAAGCGGAAGCCATAAGATTTACAAAAACAGCGAAGGAAAACGAGTAACGGTCCCCTACCACTCAAAGAAGGTTCTTCATCCTAAAGTCTTGAAAAGTATTCTGAGCGATGCCGATCTGACAGTAGAAAGATTCAAAGAGCTAATGAAGTAACTTAGCCGAAACCCTTAAAAAACGTGCTATTTTTAGCTACTAAGGATGCATGATCCACATACGACCAGAAAAACCGGACGATATCGAAAGCATCGATGAGCTTACCCGACTCGCCTTTGAGGGTGAGGATGAAGCGAACTTAACCGCGGCTATTCGTGCTTCAGACTACTTCATCCCCGCGCTATCCTTAGTAGCTTTAGACGATACTGATCAAACAGTCGGCCACATTCTTTTCAGTCCCATCACCATCGAATCTTCTGAAAGATCGGTAGAGGCATTAGCACTCGCCCCGATGGCCGTTCTTCCTGAATATCAGAACCGAGGGATTGGCTCTCTGCTGATCCAGCACGGACTGGCAGCATGTAAGAAGCTCGGCTATACGATTGTGGTCGTGGTTGGGCATCCTGAGTACTATCCACGGTTCGGGTTCAAGCCCGCACGCGACTACGGCCTTGAGGTGCCGTTTGAAGTGCCTGACGAAGCGTTTATGGTTTGTGAGCTTGTTCCTGGCGCGTTGAAGAACGTACAAGGCGTGGTGAAGTACAGTCCGGCGTTTGATTCGGTTCTGTAAAACCTTTTGGGCTTGAACGGAAAACTCCTTGCAATCCTGAAATCCCAAAACTCTGCGGGGCTTGCATGATGCAGGGCAGGGTCAAGGACGGTTTTGAGTGGATAGAAATGTTTAAATAGGGTAGTCATCGAGAATTAGTTACAGAAGTCGATAGCTAAGATAGCCAGGCCAGCCAGAAAAGGTGATAGATGAAAATGAAAAAAATAGTGGGTATGGTACTCTGTATCTCTCTAATTCTAGGTGCTTTTTTGAGTGGGTGTGTTGAACCGCAACCGGAATCGCAACCTGAAACACAATCCAGAACTATAACGATTGGTGCATTATTGCCATTGACCGGAGACTTGTCTTCGCTGGGCGAGAGTAGCAATGCGGCATTGGCGGTGGGTTTGGAGGAGGCCAATACCTATTTCGCGGAGATTGGCGCGAACACAGAAGTTGAGCTTATCATCGAGGATACCGAGACTGATACTGAGGTGGCTCTCGCGAAGCTCAAGAAGCTTGATGAAGCCGGTGTTAAGGTTGTTATTGGTCCGGTATCCAGCACTGTCCTGAGCGGTATAAAGGATTATGCAGACGAAAATGGGATCGTGCTCATCAGTTTGTCAACAGCACCAGGTCTTGCAATAGCAGATGACAATGTCCTGAGGTTGGTTCCAGATGATAGTGGCCAAGCAGGCGCGATTACAGCACTGATGCAGAGAGACGGGATAAAAGCTATTGTCTCTATTGTCCGGGATGATGTGTGGGGAAATGAGTTATATGGGGCGGCAAGAAAGCAGATGGAAGGAGTTAAAGAGCTTGAAAAGGTAACCTATAACACAGCCTCGGGAACATTCTCTGAACCACTTAATGTCGTAAATGCAAAAGCGGAGGAAGCTATTGGGAACTATGGCGAAGGCGCGGTTGGTGTCTATCTTGTGAGCTTTGAGGAGGGTATTCCGCTCTTGAAAGAAGCCGCAGGGTACGAAGCATTGGGGAACGTCAAATGGTATGGGAATGACGTGCTCGCAAACGAGCAGAAGATTGTTGAGGATGCGGTGATTGCAGATTTTGCCATAAAGACCGGTTTGATCAATCCGGTATTTGGAAGCGAGGAAGAGACGCCGACTTTTGAGTATGTTGAAGGAAGAATAACAGAAATGATAGGGAGAAAGCCAGATGCCTATGCCATTGCGGCGTATGATGCATTCTGGCTTGCAACGAACGCGTACATGGATAATCCGAATGATGCGAGCATAAAGAAGGTGTTAGTAATAACTGCAGAGTACTATTATGGCGCTACCGGCTGGACAATATTGAATGAGGCTGGAGACAGGAAATACGGCGATTATGACCTGTGGACGATCAATGAAGACCGTGAGTGGGAGATCGCCGCACGATACCAGATTGACCCCGGGGTCGGTGGGAGATTACTGGTTGGAGAAGAGATGAACCGAGGCTACTAGATCCTTTCACCGCTCCTCTTCGAGAAAGCTTCTTTTATTTATCCGCGCGAGCCATCATAAAAGCACGGAGAGCGATCATGCCATGAAAAAGAAGCTATCCGAGATCATTGCTCAGGCACTTTATGACGCAGGCGCGGCAGTCACCACGTATGT
Source organism: Methanomicrobia archaeon (assembly GCA_016930255.1). Taxonomy (NCBI): domain Archaea; kingdom Methanobacteriati; phylum Methanobacteriota; class Methanomicrobia; species Methanomicrobia archaeon. The sequence continues at coordinate 27,383 of JAFGHB010000015.1, forward strand.
CCCTGGTTATGGTGGTACCGAGGTCTTCGCGAAGTTCTGCGCAATCACGAACCAGAAGCATCCAATCTCCTTCAACGAAGAGGTTGCCTATTCCATTGCGCACGGTGCGAGCTTGGCCGGCGTACGAGCTGCGAGCGTGATGAAAGCGCACGGGTTTGTCAAAGCAGGCAACAGCGTTATCGATTCGTTGTACGCAGGCACCACCGCGGGATTTGTTACGGTCATCTTCGACGATAAAGAAGGAATACATTCGGATAGTATAATTAACATTGCTGCGTTTCTCGACGGAATCGGTATTCCGTACCGATCAGGCAATCCCGAAACGATCTACCAGGATGTTGTTAGCGGTTTCGAGCACTCGGAACGATATCAACTCCCGTATGCGCTTATCGTTGAGGCACGTGAACTGGACCGGCTTTCTGCCATCGATTCAAGAGCGGTTCGTAGCAAAAGTTGTAGTTACAAAAGGGAGATCACGCAGCACGTACTGTGCCCGTTCTTTAGCGAGTATCAGCACGAAGTACTTCGCGCCAAACGGCAGCAGGATGGCGAGTGGACGAAGCAGCCAAAACCTGCGGTACCTACAATCTCTGATTCGTTACCCGACCGATGGAAACCCGTTGCTGAATCGTACGCTACGTTGTTCGCAGTATTTCGATCTATCCGGGGCAAAATAGTGACCGGAGATACTGGCGTGTCAAGCCTCTTTGCTTTCCCACCGTACAACTGTGTCGATATAACGACGTATATGGGCGGCAGTATCCCGCTTGCGATCGGTGCGTATTTGGCGGGCTACACGAACGTATGGGCAGTAACCGGCGACTTCTCGTTCATCGCTGCGGGACATCTGGGTCTGCCAGAAGCGGTGCAACGCAAGATCCCGCTGAAGATAGTGCTCTTTTATAACGGCAAAACAGAGACAACCGGCGGGCAGCCCATTCCTGAAGGCACACTTGAACGTATCGTGAGTGGGTATGGCGATTCCGTAAGATATATCCATGACCCACAAGATCGCCATGAGATCGAGTCCGTACTACGCGAAGCAGCCAACGCGAAAGAGCTGCGAATAGTAATCGCGGACTACCGAGAATGGTGAAAACCGGAAAACCGTGAGTGGGATATGCCCCCCAAAAAAGGTATAGGGGGAGAGTACGAGGGGTGGATTAAAAATGGCTTGCCCTACTCCTATAGGCCGCACGCCCTCGTGGTCTCATCGTATTCCTTTTTGGTTGGTCTTTCCACTTTATTCCTACTTTCTTTACCTCGGGGAGTCGTTCTTCAGTTATCGTGACGTCTTTGAGATGCATCACCCGTCTGAAACTATCGTGATCCCTGCTTGTGAGGATATTAATTGCTCTCCCTTCTTCCCCCGCTCGTGCCGTTCTCCCTATCCGGTGAATATAATCATTGCTGTCCTTCGGAATGTCGTAATTGTAAATATGCGACACACCAGGGATATCAAGACCTCGTGCGGCGACATCGGTGCAGACAAGAACACAGACGTTCTGAGCATGAAATCGCTGCATTACCCGATCTCGCTTGTCCTGAGTCAATCCGCCATGAATGGCCAGCGCATCGATTCCCGCAGCTTTGAGGTTGTTGGCCACAAAGTCTGTATTCTTCCGCGTATTGCAGAAGACCATGACCAGCCCTGCCTTTTCGTGCTCCAATAAATGGACTAACAACGAGAATTTCAGATTATCAGGGGCGTCATAGTAAAACTGCGTTAACTTTGTCGGATCGACATACGTCTCTGCAGCAACTTCAACGGGCGCCCGCATATATCTCTGCGCGAGCTGCGCGATCTCTCGTGAAATGGTCGCGGAAAACAAGAGCGTCTGCCGCTCTCGCGGGCACTCTCGTATTATCTGCTTCACATCATCGATAAAGCCCATATCCAGCATTCTGTCCGCTTCATCTAACACCAGTGTGTTCACCGAGCGTAAATTGATTGTCCTTCTTCCTATATGGTCCAGAATCCTACCCGGGGTTCCTATAACCACATCCGCTGTCCTCAACTGCTCCATTTGTGGATTGATCGACACCCCGCCAAAAACCGCGATGATCTTTAGCGGCTTGTACTTCGAAAAAACCCGTAAAGCAGCTGCCACTTGCTGTGCCAGTTCTCGTGTTGGCGTTAATACCAGCGCCTGAATTCCATCTCCTTTCTTAGCTTTCTGAATGATGTCCGCTGCAAAGGCAAGCGTCTTTCCAGAACCTGTTGCCGCGCCCGCGATAACGTCCTCTCCCGTAAGAATTAACGGAATCGATTTCTCCTGTATCTCTGTTGGCTTTTCAAACTCTTCATCTTCTATTGATTTTAAAATAGGCTCAATAATACCTAGCTTTCTAAAATATTCCATTCTTTTCTATTCAAGAAAAAAGTCTAAACCTCTCTCTTATCTACCTCTCTATGCTATATGTTTCGATTACTACTATATAAAGGTTGTAAGCATAATTCTATGAATCTTCGATTCTAACGCAACGCGCAGCGCCTGAATTCCGGCCGGCAATCCGATAATCAGTCCGCCAGCTATCCCTTCTTCTTTTTTATGACGGTCATCAAACGATACAACGGCTCAGTCAGTTGTACCGGAGAGAATGAACACATCTCTCGAATCCCCGTGAGCGCTATTACAGCATTGGTATCCGCGTGCGAGCAAACGCGCTTTTTCAGCGCGGGCCTGTTTGTTCAGTGCGGTGTGGATTGCCTCAGGGATCGCTGCCACTCGAAGGGCATTATCCGTGCCGCTTCTACGGATGTCAACGGCTCTTCGGCTGCTGAATAGGCTGCTGAATAGGTACTGTGCCAGTTCTGAGGGTTGGCACCAGGCAGGGAACTATACGACCGTGTGCGAAACCGGCGACTTCTACGAGGCTCAACCAAAACGCTCGCGATTTCGAACGGCATGCACTAGCATACAATAGTTTTTAATTGATCGGGCCATATCTTTAATGTCAGAGCGAGAAATAGATTATTCATGCATGATGCATGATGAGTGAGAGGGGGAAAAATGGGATTAAAAGAAGGTTTCGAGAAGCTATTTGTGAAAAAAGAGGGAATACGTGACGAGGATGATTATCAGGACTTGGACTTAGAGGAGTACGAAGAGGAGCTCAGGGAAGAAGAAGGCGTACGGATGTACATAAAGCTCGCGGAATTGACAGGGTTATACGACATTCCCGATTTGAAGAAGGAGATCTACGGTGGTAATATCTTAATTCTGGACATATCCCTGGCGAAGCAGGACAAGGTGCTGGTAGAGAAGGCGATAAAAGACTTGAAGATGGCGGCATTCGATGTGGGCGGAGACATCGCGGGCATCTCGGATGACCAGGTGATTGTAGCGCCATTAGGCATTAAGATCGAACGGAAGAAGCTGACCAAGAAGTAGCGTAGCAGCCTCCTTTCTTTCGGGCTGCTGTGCTGTGCAGGGGAGTTACCGTGCCGTGAAAGAGACTTGTCCACTCTGTGGGGCAGAAAGCGAATTACAGGTTGTACCCTATGACATTCCCTTCTTCGGCGAAGTGATGATTTTTACCGTGGTTTGCCCCTCGTGTGGCTATCACGCTACCGACGTACTGACGCTCGCAGAAGAGCAGAAGAAACGATGCGAGCTGGTGGTCTCGTCGATAGAGGATGTCAACGCAATCGTCGTGCGGTCTTCGTCAGGAACCATTGAGATCCCGGAGTTGGGCGTAAGCGTGGAGCCGAAGCGCGGGGAAGCTTTTATATCTACGGTCGAGGGCGTGCTGAAGCGTGTGGAGAACGTGGTGATGATGCTGGCCAGAGATGGCGCGAGCAAGAAGCGTATAGATGCGGTACTGAAGCAGATAGATGAGATAAAGTTAGGTAAAGCAAGTATGACGTTAATAATTGAAGATCCTACGGGTAACAGCGCGATAATTCCCAATAAACTTTTCTATAAAAAAGAAGAGGGTACTTAATAGCTAAACAATCTCATGCGTAGGTGTTTATTGCGATAAAAGAGCGTGAAAGAGGGCGTAAAAATGGGTATGCGGGATACGATGGAGAAGAACATAAAGGTGGAGTTCGTGAGCAGGGAGCCGATGGAAGAGCAGGCGATAGAGATAGTGGAGCGCAAGGGGCTCGGTCATCCAGACAGCTTATGCGACGGTATTGCAGACGCGGTGAGTGTAGCGCTGTGTAGAGAATATCAGGAAAAGTGTGGTGTGATTCTGCATCACAACACGGATAAAGTGCAACTCTCTGCCGGCAGGTCACATCCGTGCTACGGTGGTGGCGAGGTCATTTCGCCGATCTATATACTGCTGGGTGGACGGGCAACGCGCGTCTTTCAAGGCGAGGAGATCGCCGTTGATACCGTGGCCATCCGTGCGGCGAAGGAGTATTTACGAAACGTCAGGAACCTGGACGTCGAGAGTCACGTGATCGTGGATAGCAAGTTGGGAGGAGGTTCTTCGGATCTTATCGAGGTCTTCAAGGGTAACAGGAACGAGATCGGGAACGAGACCGCAGAGCCGAGTGTGCCGATGGCGAACGATACCTCGTTTGGCGTTGCCCATGCGCCGCTTTCGGAGACGGAATCGATAGTGCTCAACGTCGAGGAGAAGGTGATGGCGGAGTTCAGGGACCAGGAGAAGGCGATTGGCGAGGACATGAAGGTGATGGCGCTGCGTGAGCGAGACCGGATAACGTTGACGGTGGGTGACGCGTTCGTCTCGAAATACGTGGACGATTACGATCACTATATAGAGACGAAGCAACGGTTACGGGAGTTTATCACCCGCGTCGCGAACGACTATACTGCATGCGACGTCAACGTGCTGGTGAACATGGCGGACATGCCCGG
>JAFGHB010000016.1 GCA_016930255.1 Methanomicrobia archaeon
ATCCTCCTTTACAGAAAAAGAAAGAAAAGAGGACTCATAAAAACGAATACATCGATGTGTAACCTTTTTTGGTTTACTTAACAGGTACTGAACCGGGGAAAATACGCAATCTGAGCATTATACACAAATATTCCATAAAAATTCCAACTCAGTGCTTGCGATCGGAGGTCAAAGGCTTAATAGGCCAAAGTCCCATAAAATATCTAAAGAGACATGTGCAAACGTTTACGTTTTCAGCGAAACCATAAAAGGTGGACATTTTACGTTCTCCAGTTCCTTGATCTTATTCATCGACGAATCCATCTCTTTTTCCTGCAATTACGACCTTAATACCGGGGGGATTCCAACGTTGAGTCTGCGATATTCAAAAATTTTCGATCGCTTATCCATCGATCACCCCGTGGATATGTTGACCTCTTGGGGTGGCCGCGTTTAACATGGTGTAAAGAAACCGGGGAAAATGGAGATGTTCAGGGATGATGCTGATTTTACGCCCGGAGCGGTCGTGAATCCATTGCGATACTCAGTGCAGTGACCGAAAATCGGGGAGATTATCGTACCGCTATGCTGCATCGAGAGAGGATTGAAATTAAAGATAGTCGTTTTCCCTGATTTTCGAGAAACAGGGTATCGAGGAATCTGCGTGCTTAACCGAAGATATTATATGGCAAACCAGTGTTTTACCGGCTTTGCTCCTAAAGCCAGGGAATCGTGTGGCCTCAGGAGCAAAGCCACAAAACCGAAAACCTTTTTAAGTAGCGAATTACATAACTATGCATGTCGGGTAAGCCGCCATTTTACCTCCGCTTTTACCCGCCTCAGAAGAGAAGCATACATACAAGCAACTCGGCGCTGGGCGCTGCACCGCCCCGCGCGGGCTTCTTGCTGCTCTCTGTAGACACAACCCCCCGCCGCAAACTGCCAGGGCGCCGGGCATCGCCCGCCGAGCCACATGGACGAGATAACACGACTGATAAAGGATCTGATACGGTTGCTTCAAACGATCGCTGAAGCTGACGCTGAAGAAGAAGATTGTTGTGAACTCTTGGAAAGCGCGAACATGAGCGAGATAAAACGGGAGTTAGGCCCGTGGTTCATCGCTGGTTATCCGCTTTACCAGGGGTCGTAGCATAGCGAAGTTTCTTTTTTGGAGTTGCATTAGTTAAAGCAAAGAAACGGTAAAACTATCTCAAGAAAAAAGAAAAGCTTTTATCCTTTTCTTTAAGCCTCATCAACAAACACCATCAACAGAGAATTTTGATTTACCCCTGTTATACCCCACCACATAAATACCTTTGTGTCAAATTCTGCTATTTTTGGAGGTTTTTCAAAATCCTCAACACAGTATTATAGCCTTTTTCTCCACTAGCTAGCTATTTATATTCCAATAGCCTTGTGAGTAATAGGAAAAAGCCAAGGATGGAAAACAGTTTCACCGCCGTCTTTCAAAAGACGGATAAATGGTGGGTGGCCTTTGTCGAAGAGTTGCCTGGTGCAAATACGCAAGGAAAAACAATTGATGAAGCACGGGAGAATCTCAAGGAGGCTGTTGAACTTATACTGAAATCAAACCGTGAACTGAGTAAACGTGAGTATGCAAATAAGGAAGTCATTCGAGAGGAGTTACGGATTGCCGTACCATGAAACGGCGGCGACTCATGAAACATCTCGAAACTCACGGATGCGAATTATTACATGAAGGCAGAGATCATACGGTGTATTATAACCCGGCGAAAAGCAAGACCTCCACAGTGCCACGACACGCCGAAATTGACGATGCGCTGGCAAAGAAGATTTGCAAGGATTTGATGATTCCGAAAGTTTGAAGGTTCTTTCAAAAACATCTTTCAAGCAAGCATCTCTTTCCACAACTCAACTATCTCTATTTATTATCTGTGTAAGGACTTACAAAAAGCTAAAAAAGAAAAGGAGAGGTTTGGCTGGAGTTATTACTCCTTTGAAACCATCACTTCGGACGCTTTGATCACCGCTTCTACTTTATTGCCCTCTTTGAGCTCGAGATCTTCCACCGCCTCTCTCGTGATCATCGAGGTTATCGTTGCGGGCCCTGCGATCTCGATCTTGACCGAAGCGGCAACCTCACCTATCTCTAGCCCCTTTACCACGCCTTTAATTCTATTACGTGCACTTAACGGCATTTGTGTTCTCACCCCCGAGTAGTAGATTTTTTCCCCATTCTTAAAAACCTCTCGATGAGACAAAAGCGAAACCTTTTTATTACGAATGGTTTTATGTTACATATCGATAAGCTGTTAAAGTAGGTGCGAGGTGAAAAGGTGAGGTGCTTGAAAGAAGGAGAGGTCAGTTAGGGGTTGTACTAGGCTTATGCGCTTTTTTGCTCTTTTTCACGCTTCCCGTGCAGGCGTACACGACAGAGGTACATGTAGCAAAATATGCTCCTGATGGGACGACGATACTCAATGAAACCACGGTGAACTACACGTGGATGAGAGATAACCTGCCCGTTATGGATGAAGCGAACCTTAACGGAACTAAGTATACGCATCACTACTTCCAGGGGCCGATCTTCCCGGGAGAATGGGAAAAGATTCACCCCAATGAGACGTGGAACTACGATGAGGATAGATGGAATCCCGAGGAAGACGTGAACGTATATACCAGGGATTACGGCGCGGTTGCCGGGACGAATGTCAGAGATTTATGCGATCTGGTAGGGGGCATGTTGCCCGAGGATGTGGTGATGATCAAGGCATCTGATAATTTCTCCAAGTACTTCCCCTGGGATGATGTCTATAACTATGACTCACAGCCTAAGCAGGGCCCGATGGTTCTCGCCTGGTATAACGGTGAGGAGAGTATTACTGGTGAGCATCAGGGCGTTGGGTATCCCGACACCGGTTATTTTACGGGCATGCGGCTCCACTTCTTTGCGGACAACAGCACAAACCCTCAAGGCTGGCATGCATTCGGCGACTGGGACATGCACGAATACATGGAGGAAGAGTACTGGCACTACTACTACGACTCTACGGAAGGTTTGATGCCATCCTCAAGTGGGCTATCCGTGAAATATATCAGTGCTATCTTGATATACACGGCAGAGATAAAACCAGACCTCATCGTGACCGCGATTGACACCCCCGACGAGATTTACAACGGCACCTCGAATATCATCAGTGCAACAATCGAGAATATCGGAAATAAGAGCACGGTCGAGCCATTCAACGTAAGCCTCGATGATGGCAGTGGCGTTGTAGATACCACCATCGTGGATATTGGCGGGCTGGGTGCAGGAGAGAACATCACGGTGAAATTCCTGTGGACTCCCGCGGCTCCAGCCGATTACATGCTCACCGTCACCGCAGATTCGGATGGCGTTGTGGATGAATGGAATGAGACAAACAACCAGACGACCGAAGGGATAACGGCAATCCCCATCCCACAGACCGATCTCGTCGTGACCACGGTTCACGATGGAGATGCTTTTATCGATGAGCCCAACGTGATCTTTGCACTGATAAAGAACAACGGCGCTGATGCGCACAGTTTTAATGTATCCCTCGAGCTTGACGGTGAGCTGAAAGACACAGTGTTTATACCGATGCTGTACCTGCGGGAGACGCAACTGGTGGCACTCGATTGGACGCCAACGACAACCGGGCAGAAGACGGTGTACGTCACAGTCGATTGTGATGGCGATGTCGCAGAATCTAATGAGACGAATAATGTGACGAGCCAGCTCGTGGATGTGACGAGCCTGACAACGGTAAACGTCGGTGATGGCGAGAGCATACAAGCTGCTATTAACGCCGCATCAAGCGGAACAAAGATACTCGTTGCCGGTACACACAACGAGCAGGTAGTGATTCCTTCTGCCAAATCCGCGATACGGCTGATTGCAAATGGGACCGAGGCCGAGATCCATACTGACAATTCGGGAGACATCATCAAGGTCGAGACAACCGATTGCTGGGTGCAGGGACTCACGATACATAGCACCTGGAATAAGGACGATGAGGACGATGATGAGGATTTTGCAAATTATCCCGGCGCGGGAATCAACATCACCGCCAATTCATGGAACGTGATTACGGACAATTACATCTACAATTCTTCGAGTGGTGTGAAGCTCTACAGCTCATGCAATCTGTTCAGGAATAACACAATTGGCGATACCGAAGCCGGGCGCGATTGCCGCCGGCTGATGATCATCTCCGGCGATTGCAACGAGATCGTGAAGAACGTATTTGACGGCAACACCGATAGACATAATTGGGTACTTGGTGGCGTATTAAATTATGCAGCAACGAAATATCGAGTTGACACGTACGCACCTGCAAACGGTAATCTCGTGCGCGACAACACGTTTAACGTTCGAGGATTTTTTTCGCCCTTTGTTGTATTCGGCGGGGATCAGAATCTTGTCTTCAACAACGACATCAATGACACGGTAACCATCAATGTCGCACCGGAAAAACTGAACTGGTACTGTGTGGATAAGGTAGCGGTAGATATCCCGAAGACTGGTAACATCGTTCATGGCCCGTTCTATGGCGGGAATTACTGGAGGGGATATACGGGGACGGACAGCGATCAGGATCTGCTCGGTGATACTGCGGTACCATACAGAGGCTACGATGCGCATCCGCTCATACAAGCGACGTGCGGTGATGTGAATGCTGATAGCGATGTAACGGTTTACGATACGACGCTGTTGAAACTTTACATAGGTGCAGTTCCTGGCTGGGAGCTCGGAAGCGAGTGGGCAAGTGATGTGAACGGCGATGGCGATATAACGGTTTACGATACGACGCTGTTGAAACTTTACATAGGTGCAGTTCCTGGCTGGGAGTTGAATTGTTGCGGAGAGTAAAAAACTAAGCTTTTCCTGGTTCACTCTTTTGGGAGCAAAAAAGAAAAGATGAAGGTAGAAGGAGGAGATAGGAGATAAAGGAGCGGAAAGACGAGAAGAATAGGAAAGAAGGTCAAAAGGGAAAGGAAAGACTTTAGTTAAGGTTTTAGGAGGTAAAAAAGAAAAATGGAAAACAGAATAGTATTGTCTAGTGTATTGGTATTGACGCTGTTTGCAGTTACTGCAATTCCCGTGGCATCAGCGACTGTTTACTATCTGGTCCCCGACGATAGTGGTGTAGAAGGCTACGGCAACACGATCCAAGTGCAGCTACGTCTCAATGCAACTCAAGAATTTCAGACTGGGAAGGTGACTATTATGTACGAATCGTGTGCCGCTGTAGAAGGTTTTACATATGACTCGGAATGGGAATTCAAAACCCCCCCTGCGTCGTATCCTGGTGAGTACATAATAACCTTCGGCAATGAGGATGAGTATGGCTTACCTGTGAATCTAAATGCCGGCAATTATCTCATTGGCACTTATACGATCCAGTGCAACTCTACGACTCCCTGCGTGACTGACTTACTTTTCGTCAGTAGCTCACCGCATTCATCAACGTGGGCATGCGATTTAGCGGCTCTTGGTGTTCCACACGTTCCATTCACAACAGACAATGGGACATTCGCCTGCACAGCACCACCGGAGCCGTTCAGCAAAGACCTCGTCGCAGGCTGGAACCTGATCTCGCTGCCGCTTCTCGCGGACGATATGACCGTTGCGAACATAATAGACACGTCATTGAGCGGCTCGTACGATGCACTCTTCCGGTACGATGCAGGAACGCATGCCTTCGTGCAACTGGCTTCGGGCGATACGATGGCGAACGGCGTCGGGTACTTCATTCACATGACAGCTGCGGACACGTGGAGTTACACTGGCGGTGCATACACGTCGATGAACATTGATCTTTCCCAGGGCCTGAACATGCCCGGGTGGCTCAACTGCACAAAAGACATAACGGATGGTCTGTCTGCTATTGACGGCGGCTACAACTACGTCGCACGCTGGAACGCCACGACGCAGGAGTTCGAGACCTTCAACCCGGTCGCACCGAGTGTCTTCAACGACTTTTCTGAGCTCGAACGAGGCGAAGGATACTTCATCAGCGCAAAGACCGCAGGAACGATCACCGAAGCGTGCTGATACTGGTAGGAACGAACGTACGTGAGATGGAGCTGGGACACTACATACTGCTGTTGCTCTTAGGTGCGCTTCTGCTCTTCACGACCGCATCTGTGAGCGCGCAGCCACCAGAGCCGTTCGTGATCGCCGGGTACGTCACCTACGAGAACGGCTCGCCCTGCAACAACCCGCAGGTGAACATCACCAATTTGAACACGAGTGATACGTGGCAGGCCGAAGCCAACCAGAGTTCCAATTATTATCAGCTCGTGCTTGCGAACGGCACGGACGTGAATGCGACTGAGCAGGTGCGGTTCCAAGCTTCTGGGGCGGGCAACGAGCAGTCGCGGCAGATAGTCTATACGGTAACCTCAGACGATATAGCCCGCGGCGGACTGTTCCCTTACAATCTCTCGCTCGTTGAACCGTATCGGCAGACGTGGTACTTCACCGCAAACGAAGCTTCAAGCCCGCCGCTCTCGACCCTTGCCACGTACAACAGGACCATGACAAAGGGCGTGGAAGACGGCGACACAACCGTGACCCTTGCACCGGGCGAGTGCGTGTGGTTCTACACCGATGAGGTGGCTAATTGCACGGTGACGTTCCCCGCGGGCATCTGGGACGTGAGCTACTGGGTGAAGGCGTTGGCTCTAAATGAATCAAGCACGCTGTATACCAGGCTTCAGAGCCTGACACCCGATGGCGCGAATACCACCATTACGGAAAACGCGAGCTTGATCAGCTACACAGAGGGCGCGCTCCATGAGATCGATCTCGCATTTGCCACGGCGGGTTTCAGCGTCCCGGAAGGGGGTCTGTTAGCCCTCGCGCTTTGTTGGCCCGCGAGCGCACAGGGCAATCTGGAGATCCATTGCAATCCGCCAGGGCAGCACGCGAGCAGCGTTACCTCGCCTTCATCTGATCCCGGCTTTCCCGTGCCCGAACTGCTCTCGGTACTGCTCCTCGGCCTGGGGCTGCTCGTGCTCCTCGGGCTCTGCGGGCTACGGGGTAAGCGACGGCACGGGTAAATGAAGCCCGGCCCGAGCTGTATACTCCGCTCTGAATACGATATTCAAGCCGCTTATGCTATGCTCGGTCCTGCTCTTGACGGTAAAAGCGAGGGTCGCTGAGGGCTGCTCCTCACCACGAGGCACATACATACCTGAAGGTTGTTCCGTTCCCCCGCACCATACATATCCGAGCGAGTAGATCGCGTGCCGGAATAAAAAGCGGAAATAATATATATCGAATAGCGTTATACTACCTATCGATGGGGTGCTGTACTGAATGACGAACCGAAGAAGAGAGATGATGGGGCTGCTAGTTTGCATTTGCGTCGCGCTGCTCTGCGTCGTGCCTTCCGCACAGGCTGCGACCACGCAGGTGCATGTGGTGAAGTACGCCGCGGATAACGCGACGATCCTCAATGAGACGACCGTGAACTACACATGTATGGAGGCAAATCTGCCGGTTCACGGAGATGGTGTAACCCATTACTACTTCCAGGGACCAACCTTTAGTGAGAGCGATCCGTGGAATCCTGATGAAGACGTGAACGTAGAGAGCAGGGATTACGGCGCCGTGAAGGGCACGAATGTCAAGGATTTATGCGATCTGGTAGGAGGGATGTCTCCCGGCGATGAGGTGAGGATCACGGCAACTGACGGCTTCAACAAGTGGTTCGGATACACGAACGTCTACGAGCCGCAGCCCAGACAGGGACCCATTGTGCTCTGCTGGTATAATGGCGAGGAATCTATTACCGGTGAGCCTCAGGGAACCGGATATCCCGACATAGACTATTATAATGGCATGCGTCTCATCTTCTTCGCCGATACCAGCACCAATCCCTGGGGCTACCATTGCTTTGGTGACTGGGATATGCACGAGTGCCTGGATGAAAAATACTGGCATTATTTCGATGGGATATGGCCATCCTCAAGCGGACTATCCATAACGTGGGTGGATACGATAGCGATCTACAGCACGATAGAACCACCCAAACCCACACCAACTCCGCTGCCATCGCCGTCGCCCTCACCCTCGCCTCCTGCCAATCTGCCAAATGAGTCTTCTCGTACTCCCGCATCTGCACCGGACGATACCGGTACAAAAATCCCTTATTGGAGCGTGATAGTGATCGTACTCGTTTTAATTCTCATTGGAGGTCTTATAGCGGTGAGGGACGAATGGAAAAGAAGATGATGATGACCGTATCGCTCGTTATTGTGGTATGCATAGCAACGATTGCGCACGCGTACGCGCAAAGAACGCCATTCATGATCTCCGGATCGTTTTTCGATCGCAATGGTAACCCGTGCAATGCACCACGGATACATATAACAAATCTCAATACGGGTGTGGCCTGGGATGCCAGGAATGCTTCGACATCTAACTATTACCAACTCATACTTACCAATGGCGACGTCAGTGCGGGTACTATCTTACAGTTTAACGCGTCTGGATGCTCATGCGCACAAACGATCAATCACACGGTAACGCAGCAGGAAATGGAGGCGGGCGGCATATTTGACTTTGATATTGATAAAGTTCATAATGTCTCTCTCTCAACAGACTACGAGGATGCGATAAACGGTATAAAGATTACGACAGCACAGGGCACGGTCGTTAATGCTACTGAGAAGCTGACGATTGGGAACAATCATGTACTTTATTACAAGGTCAAGAACGGGGTGCATTACGATGAGAACGTGAACATAACCGTAAAACTCGCGAACTCAACAGTAAGCCACACGATTGCTACACACACTTGGAATTTATCTGCTGGTGACGAGCGACTAGGCGCGGATCTCTGCAACACCACGGAACTTGGTCTCGACGCGGGCAGCTATATGATCATAGTAAACGCGAGCATCAGCGACGATGTGAGCCCTGCGGATAATGAACGGACAAGAGACGTTACATTCAAAGAGCTGCCTCATATTGTCTATTACTCGCCGTCAGAATCACTGGTTAACGATTCCTGGGGTATTGGCGTGGATGTATCACGAACGTTCAGCATCAGCACCGATCAAATCGTGGACGTCAGCTGGCTGATTAATGGAACTGAAATGCAGACGAATACGAGTGTTACTGATGCCTCGTACACGGCCACGAGTACTGAAATCGGGCTCTGGAACGTATCGGCAGTTGCAAGCAATCAGAACGGAACAGCGATGCACACATGGCTATGGAGCACGAGTAGGAATCCCCTGCCAACTATCACGCATTATGATCCGTATTACAACGACACCTTATCAACATCTATGGTAATCAACGCTGAAAATGGGGCGAGGCAATTCAGCATTGTGGTTGACCAACTCGTGAATGTCAGCTGGCAGATCAATGGAACCGAAGTGCAGACGAATGCGAGTATTACCGAGGCGTCATATACGAACCGGAGTGCAAAGACCGGGATATGGAACGTTTCGGCCATCGTATACAACCAGAATGGGACTGCTATTCAGACATGGACGTGGTATGTCAATATCTCTTTTCCGGTTCACAACGTCGATACCGCTCAAAGTTTCCCAACCATACACTACGCGATATCCCATGCAGATACTGAAAACGGGAGCACCATTATCGTTGACCCGGGAAATTACATCGAGAATGTGCATGTTACCAAGTCTTTGACGCTCCGTTCCACGTCCGGTAATCCCGAAGATACAACTATTCAGGCTGCGGATCCCGATGATCATGTCGTTGCGGTAACGGCGGATAATGTGAGCATAAGCGGCTTCACGGTAAAAGGTGCGACTGCAGAACAGCGGGCGGGACTAACCCTCAATGGTTCAGATCGCTGCACCATCTCTGGTAACCATGTCGTGGGGAACTGGTACGGCATCCATTTGCACCATTCGAACAACAACACGATCTACAACAACCACTTCGCCAATACGAAGAACGCAGGGGATGACGGCGGAAATATCTGGAATGCCACGAAAGTAAACGGAACGAACATCTGCGGCGGCTCCTGGCTCGGTGGCAATTACTGGTCGGATTACGCGGGAATGGACTTAACTGCAGACGGACTGGGAGACACTCTAGTTCCATACACTGCTGGTGGCGCTATAGCAACTGGTGGGGATTACCTACCGTTGACCCCGGTTTCCAGCGGAACGGTTCACAACCTGGACTCAGGTGAGAACTTCACCACGATACGGGACGCGATATGCAGCCATAATACCGTAAATGGAACCACAATCGTCGTCGATCCGGGTATCTATACCGAGAACCTGGAGGTGAACAAATCAGTAACGATTCGCGCAACTTCTGGAGATCCTGCAGATACGATCGTTCGTGCGGTCAATGCATCACTGCACGTCTTTGCAATACGGGCAAACAACGTGAATATCAGCGGGTTTACAATAGAAAATGCTACTGCTGCTGCGGGTATATACCTCGCCAACGTAGAGGGGTGTGCCATCAGCAACAACAACGCTATGGAGAACGATTATGGGATATATCTGGATCGCGCAGAGCATATCTCGCTTGCTGGGAACACCCTGACCGGAAACCGGTACAACATTCG
>JAFGHB010000017.1 GCA_016930255.1 Methanomicrobia archaeon
ATCCTCCTTTACAGAAAAAGAAAGAAAAGAGGACTCATAAAAACGAATACATCGATGTGTAACCTTTTTTGGTTTACTTAACACTGAGCAAAAAGGTTTAACTTATAATGAATTATAAATCTTTGTTTACCATGTCAGGCAATTCTTTTGGAACGCTATTTCGGGTGACCACCTGGGGAGAATCGCACGGTGAAGCGCTGGGTGTAGTGGTCGATGGCTGCCCTTCCGGACTCGAGCTCTCGGAAGAGGACATACAGCACGAGTTGGACCGCAGAAGACCCGGCGTAAGCGCCATAACAACGGAACGGCAGGAAGCCGATGTGGTGAAGATATTATCCGGCGTCTTTGACGGCAAAACGCTTGGCACGCCTATTTCTCTGCTCGTATGGAATAAGGATGTCGATTCAAGCCCTTACGAGCCTCTGAAGCATATCGCAAGACCCGGTCAGGCGGATTTCTCGTACCATCAGAAGTACGGGATTCGAGACCATAGAGGTGGTGGAAGAGCGTCTGGACGCGAGACCGTCGCGCGCGTGGCCGCTGGTGCAATCGCAAAGAAGATCTTACGGGGTTATGGTATTCAACTTATCGGACACGTCGTGGAAATTGGCGGTATACGAGCGCGAGCAGTGAACGTAGAGGAGATAACGAGGAATGCAGAGAGTAATGCCGTACGCTGTGCCGATCCTGAAGCCGCGCAGAGCATGGAAGCGCTAATAAAAGCGGCAAAGGAAGAAGGAGATAGCGTCGGCGGCATTGTAGAGGTGCGTGCACTCGGCGTTCCCGCGGGGTTAGGCGAGCCGGTCTTCGATAAGCTGGATGCAGAACTCGCGAAAGCTCTGATGAGTCTCGGCGCGGTGAAAGGCGTGGAACTAGGCGCTGGTTTTGGGGCTGCAAAGCTAAAAGGCTGCGAGATGAACGATGAGTTTTACATGGAAGAAGGCCGGATACGAACGAGAACGAACCGTGCAGGTGGAGTGTTGGGCGGCATTTCAACGGGCGAGCCCATCATTTGCAGACTAGCAGTGAAGCCCACGCCGTCTATTGCAAAGCCGCAGCGAAGTGTTGATATGCAGAAGATGGAAGACGTGGAAATAAGGATAACGGGCAGGCACGATCCCTGTATCTGCCCTCGATTGGTTCCCGTGGCAGAAGCAATGGTCGCTTTAGTGTTGGTAGATTCGTTGTTGCGAGCCGGGCGAGGGTAAATCTTATCCGCTGAATGCCTTACTCACTTTTGGTTTATGGTAGTATCGTTAGCTATCTCTAAAAAAAGATTTTATACCACCCAGGTTATTTATGATAGCTATGGGGCTGATAAGTGCGGAACGAGCGCGTGTAACGGGTCATCTTAACCAGCTCAAGGACGATGCCAAAGGAATAAAAGATAGGCCTTGAACATTTTGAAAAAGGCTTCGAGCAGCCGCCAGCTCATCTTAAACGGGTTGAAAACGTCGAAAACGTGATGAAGGAGGCGTAAAATAAAGATGAAAGAACCTGGTGCACTATTCCAAAAGACGACTAGAAGTCCTAAAATCGTGTTAACCGCAGATGAAACGATGCTGAGCAGGTATCACTGGGGAATTTTTATGGGCTTCTCCACCTGCATGCCGTAGGGTATTATCCCTGACTGGTTCTATTTCAACGTTTTCGCGCCAGCGGTGCCGAGGAGAAACGGGAGAGTTGTTTATGCCGATTCCGGTCTTAGAATGGTAGAGGCGTCGTTAGCAGAAGCATTTGGAGTACACGAAGTTGCTGTGATCCACCCGAAGGATCTTGAGAGGGTTGTTGGCAGCCGTATGGAGATAATAGGTATCAGTGGGCACGATTTCCTGGGTATCAATCCGCCGACTTCGGAGTTCGTTGATCTCGCTGATACCGGGCCCCCGTACAATCGTGTGAAGTTCTTTGAACTGATGCGAAAGCCAGTTATGAAGGATAAGATAGTGGTAGCAGGAGGTAAAGCCGCATGGCAGCTGGCGGATGAGACGATTATGGATAACCTCAATATCGATTATGTTTATCTTGGTGAGGCTGAACGCACCGTTTCTGAACTTTTCAAGTCCGTATTCGAGGGTGAGAAACTCCCGAGGATCGTAACGGGAAAAGAACCAAAGATAGAAGAGATCCCCAATATCATTGGTGCCACCATTCACGGATTGGTCGAGATAAGCAGGGGCTGCGGTAGAGGTTGCTCGTTCTGCACACCGGACATGCAGCGCCTCCGGTACAAATCGATCGAACATATCGTACGAGATGTGCGCACCCATGTCGAGACGGATCAGCGGGCAATTTCGCTCCATTCCGAGGATATTTTACGGTATGGCGCTAAAGGAATCGAGCCAAATGAGGAGCGGGTGCTGAGTCTCATCAAGGACGTTGCAGCGGTTGACGAAATCGAAAGCATTGGCGCGAGCCATATAGCACTCGCATCGGTTTATCACAATCCCCAATTGCTTAAAGAGGTCTCAGAGACGTGCTACTCCTTACTCGACCAAGACTGGTTGGGCGCGCAAACTGGCATCGAAACTGGAAGTCCGCGATTGCTTGCGAAGCAGATGCGCGGTAAAGCATTGCCCTCTCCGGCCGAGCGGTGGCATGAGATCGTCAAACAGGCGTTTGGGCTCCTTGATGATAACCGCTGGTTCAATGCCTCAACGATAATCAACGGTTTGCCTGGTGAGACGCCAGATGATATCCTCGCGAGCATAGAGCTAGTAGAGGATTTGAAAAGCACGTCATTGCTTATCGTGCCGATGAACTTCGTCTCGATACGTGGCTCTCCCCTAACTAACGAGGAGACGTTTACCATAGCAAAGATGACATCTGAGCACTGGCAGCTCATTGGTGTATGCGTCGAGCACAATCTGCGTGTCCTTCCCCGACTCCTGAGAATATATCGGACGAGAACCGATTTTGTCAAAAGCTGGTTGCTTTATTTCGCAGCAAACCGGATGGCGCATGCGTCGAACCATTACGTCCAGACGATGAAACGAGGAAAACCGCAAACCGACCGAGCGGAAGCAAGCAGATGGCTCTATCCAGATATACCAGAGTTTTAGAGTTCACGGGCAAAAATAATCACGCCTTTATATAGTACTGATTTTACATTTTAGTAAAAAGTAAAAGTGGTGACGCGAAGATGAGTGACGTTGTCATGCAAGAAGTGTTGAATTTGATGACACAGATAGGAAAGCAGATGGACTTAGGATTACCGGTGGGGCGAGTCTGGGGCTTTTTGCTCTTCAGGTCCTGCCCCGTCACGCAGCGGGAGATAGAAGAAGGGACTGGTTATAGTAGAGGTCTAATTAGCCGATGCTTGAAGATTTTGGGAACCGCGCATAATATTGAAGTACGGAGAGAAGGGCACGAAAACCGCTATTCTGTCAGGACCTCTTTAACTGACGATTTTGTTGCACACTTCGAACACTTTATTGCCAATATGGTCAATCCGATGATTGAAATACTCGCGCGGAATGCTGATGAGATCGAAGATAGCAAAGTGCGAGAGCGCTTTCACACGCTCCTCCACGAATTCAAGAAATTATACCTGGCTACACGCATCTTCTCTGGCATAATCAAGGACATAAACTTAAATGCAATAGCCACAGATATGGAAGATGCAGAGGACTATGTAGTAACTGTAAATATAGAAGCGCGAGAAGACTATGAAGAAAATAACTATTACAAAGGAGATAGCAAAAATGGAAATGAATAAGAGGTATGAAAATATGAATAGGCGGAAACGGCTGGTTTCGCTCTGTACGCTGAGCTTGGTGTTCCTATTGGTTTTTTACTCACCGCTTGCGTTATTACCGACCCCGTCAGTAGTTCCTGCGAGTGCGGCGTCCTTCTCGTCCGTTACTATAACCGACGTGACGCCTACTACGTTCAATCCTGGCGATACGCGCGCGGTAATCGTGACGGTGAGTAACAACGGAGGCCGAGACGCAAAGAATATTCGCTTGGCTTTTCAAGGTACCGAAGTCTTATCGCCCGTTGGGCCGACCGTTTACCCCATAAACACGCTGAACTCGTGGAGTTCAAAGGAGATCACAGTGACGATGCATGTAAAGGAAGAGGCGCCCAATGGCATTTATTCTGTTCCCGTGAACTGCTCGTGGCGCGAATACTATTTCGATCCGGCGGAGGGCTATGTAACGGGTCCTGAACAAACCGCGCTCTTAGGATTATCTTTCAACGTTGTCGGAGAAGGAGTACTCAACGTCGGTGATGTGACAACGGATCCGACAACCATACGACCGGGAGACGAGAACGTGGAGATACGCGCAGCTATAGAAAACAGTGGAGAAGCCGCGGCAAAGGATATTGAGGCACAATTAGTCTTCGACGGTGATACGTTCAAGCCGTCCTGGTCAGGAACCGATCGTTCCTATTTAGGTAGGTTGAACTCCGGGGAAAAGGGCGAAGCAGTGTTCCATATTGACCTCGCGGAGAACATAGCAGCGGGAACACAGAGCATACCACTGCGGATAACCTATAAGGACACGAAAGGTACCGAATACAAGGTGCTACGGGCGGTAACGATACTGGTGAAGCCCAAGCCCGACTTCGAGATCGTTTCGTATTATACCGAGCCGGCGAGCATAAGCGCGGCGGATACGGGCGTGGTGTTGCACGTGCAGATAAAGAATGTTGGTTCAGAGAAAGCGGAATCGGCGAGTGTGCGGATGACGGGCGAGGCTGATGTGCCGTTTGACTACGACGTAAAGAGCGATTTCTTGGGTAATTTGAA
This sequence comes from Methanomicrobia archaeon, assembly GCA_016930255.1. Taxonomy (NCBI): domain Archaea; kingdom Methanobacteriati; phylum Methanobacteriota; class Methanomicrobia; species Methanomicrobia archaeon. The sequence goes on from JAFGHB010000017.1 coordinate 4,757, forward strand.
GATTGACGAAACGGGCGAAGCGATCCTGAAGTTCGATGTGGATAAGGATGCGGTGCCGAAAGGCTATCCGATGGGCATAGAGATCCGCTGTACCGGCGATCGAGACCTGGGCGATGACAATGTGTACGTCTTCAATAAGGAGATCAACGTGGAGGTATCCTCAAGCAGTTCTCAGGAAGATGGCTTTTCAGTCTCCGGGTTTGAGGTTCTCTTCTCGCTTCTCGCACTTTTTTTCGTCTTTATCGTGGTAGAACTGAGAAGAAACGGGGTGTAGAATCAATCCTACTCACTGAGGACATATGAATTCCATAACGAACGCGAGCGTTAGAAAGAGGTTGACGGGATGTCGCTAAAAGGAAAGATAAGCGCGGAACGTGCATTGGAGCATTTGGCTACGTTTCAATACCAGCATTATAAGCAGATAATCGTTGCCGCGCTGCTCATAACGGTGGTGCTTGGTTACGGCATGACGCTCCTGGAGTTCCAGGGCGATCTGACGAAGGAGATGCCGCAGGATTTACCGGTGTTCGAGTTATCGGAGCGGCTTGAAAGTACGTTCAAGGGCGAAGAATTCCTAGTGATCGTGGTCACGTTAGATGAAGAGACAGGTACAAAGGGCATACCGCGCGACCTGAGGGATCCACGAGTAATCCAGTCAGTGGTCGAGCTGCATGAACGGCTGGAAACAGAGCCGTCGATTGAAGGCGTTCGGTCGGTGGCCCCCGTTTTTCAAGGCGGCGTGCCTGACGACATAGAGGGGGTGAAGCAGGTTATTGCTTCCACTCCCGGGTCCGGACAATTCTTCAATCGAGATTACAGCACTATGCTGGTCTACGCGGATACTGCGGTTGGCACGGATGAAGAGAAGGTGGATGAGATTACGGAGATTATAGCACAGGATATCGACGCGATTACGAGGTCTCCCGGCGTCACCTATAAAATAACCGGTATAGCACCGATTATCGTGGAAATTGTACGGCTGCTTAAAGGTGATATCGTCGTAACGACCTTCACGGCAGCGCTCGTTATCTTAGGCTTGCTGGTGGTGCTGGAGCGTTCGATCTCACGCGGCTTTATTGTCTTCCTGCCGCTGATTCTCACCATCGTCTGGACCTTTGGGACCATGGGATTCCTCGGCATTGCGATGTCTGTCACTACCGGTGTGATCGGCGCGATCCTGCTCGGTCTAGGTGTCGAATATGGTATATTCATGGTTTCACGGTATTACGAAGAACGCCAGAGGCATGAACCCGCAGAATCAATCAGGATTGCGGTCTCGAACATCGGCGCATCCACCTTCGGCTCTGGCGCAACGACCGCGGCGGCTTTCCTCGCGTTAACGCTCTCTATAATGCCCATGATCCAGCACCTCGGGCAGACGCTGGCTCTTGGTATCACGTTTTGTTGGCTTGCTGCCACCATCATAAATCCCTGTTTCATTCTGTTGGAGGAACGCATAAAATCGAAGAGAGTGGCCATGTGGCTGCATGACTGGGTGAAAGGAGAGGTGGTAAGAAATGCGCGCTAACCAGCACGGCCAGAACAGAGGGCTCTTGAAGCAGTATGCGACGTTCGTAGCGTATCGCCGAGCCGTTCTCCTACTGCTCTTTCTCCTGCTCACACTCGTTTTTGGATACTTTGCCTCGCAGATGCAAACCGTGGGTATGTCGCAGGAGGACATGCTACCCGAGGATATAGAGGTGATCGCGACGCTTCAGCTCGTGTCAGACCAGTTTGCCGGCACGTTTTCCAGTTCGACAATAGTCGTAGAGATCGATCCGAGCTATGCGCAGTCCACCGAGATCCGTGATGTGCGCGATCCCGAGGTGTTACGGTATGTTGATGCGCTTGCAGCACGTGCGAAGCTGGTATACGGGGTTATCGACGCAACAAGTGCGGCAGACGTGATAAAAGACGCGAATGGGGGCAAAATCCCAAGCTCGTTGAGGAGCGTGAAGTCGCTGGCGGCGCAGAACGAAATAGTAGCGCAACAGCTCAGCATGTACATCAGCGACGATTACACACTCAGCGTGGTGAGATTGTCGTTGTTAGACGATCTTGATGCGGTGGAGGTGGTTGCAGAGTTACGTGAAGTGATACGAGTCGCTCAGCCGCCGGGCGTGACGGTGGAGATCTCCGGCGATCTTGTGGAAGACATAACGATGCAGGAACTCGCCGGGGAGACGATGCAAAGAACCTCCACGATCAGTTTCGCGCTCATCATCATTATTCTCATACTCCTCTTCGTCTCGATCAAATACGGGCTCATTCCGTTACTCACCATTCTTCTCGGTACGGTCTGGACCTACGGGGTGCTGTACGTAGTAGGATTCGAGATAACACCGATGACATCGGGTGCACTTGCGATGATCATGGGTATCGGGATCGATTTCGGGATTCAGGTCACGAAGCGGTTCAGATATGAGCTGCGAACGTACGAACGGGAGGAGGCGATGGTGAATACGCTCCAAAACGTCTTCTATCCCATGGTCATAACGACGATCGCAGCGGTGACCGGCTTCTTGTGCCTTTCACTCGGGGACTTGCCGATGATGAAGGACATGGGGAAGATGCTAGCAATGGGTGTCTCGTGCAGTATGGTTGCTGCATTGACCGTGGTGCCTGCTGTTCTCGTACTGTTGGAGCGGAAAAAGAGGCATGATTAAAGATTAAAATAAAAAGGAGGGCAAAAGAGGTGGAAATACCAGCAAAAATCAAGAAAATTGTTGAAGGGCATGGGTGGCTGAGAAATCTAATGGTTCGCGATATTATGGAGACAGACGTTGTTACGGTTAACGAAGATGCCACGCTACGGGAGTTAGATTCCATGATCAACGAGTATAAGCATCAGGGCTATCCGGTCATGGATAAGGCGAATAAGACCGTCGGCGTTATTTCGCTCAAAGATTTGCTGCGCGTGGACGAGGAAGACTGGGATACCTGTCGGGTTAAGGATCGAATGAGCACCTGCCTGATTTGTGCCCGCCCCGAAGAAAGTGTTATTGATGCCGTGGAGAAGATGACGAAAGCGGGCGTTGGCCGATTACTCGTGATGGAAGGCGACACGCTTGTAGGTATCGTATCACGGAGCTGTATTATGGACAAGGTAATAAAGAGGATGGTAACGTAACGGAAACGGTACCATCTATTTCTCCTGGAATCACCTGAGCGATACATCGATCGGGCCTGATGCAGGGCAAAGAGTAATCACACACCTACCACCTACTTTTATAAAGAGTATGAGCGTTTGATTACATGTCACTACCCCTATCCATACCTATTATCAACCCTAAAAAAACCCTAAAGAGCGTTTCCGGAAACGTTTAAGAGCATCACGAAACGCGCGGCGTGAGTACTATACGAAATCATGAGAGAAGAAGAAGCTGACGATTATCGGAGGAATCGTGCAATATCCTATACGCTCAGGATTGTTATGGTGATATTGCTCATCATCGCGGCGTGGAGAAGAGACTGGGTCTATGTCGTTGCCTGCGTTATCAGCCTCATGATCAGCTTCATACCTACAATTCTCAAACGCGATTACAACATTACCCTGCCGTGGGAACTTGATCTGATGATCGCATCGGCACTTTTCTTGCACATCGGTGGTGGGGTGCTCAGCGCATACTATCTCATCCCAGGCTATGATCATCTTACGCACTTTGTTTCTTCGGTACTGGTGAGTTTCCTGGCTTTTGTCGTCATTTATATTCTGGACGAATACTGGGATGGGCTCCACATGGATATTTATGCGATGGCTTTCGTCGTGGTGATTTTTACGATGGCCATGGGCGTTGTCTGGGAGTTTCTCGAGTGGTCAATCGACTTAGTCTTCGGAACCCGGGAGCAGTGGGGCTTGCAGGATACGATGCGGGATCTCCTTGTTGATACCATCGGTGGCATTATAATGGCTTTTGGCGGCGTGAAGCTGATAAAAAGCGGCAAGCTGAAAGAAATGTTAAAGGATTTTGGATTGCAGGTTTACCGTAGCATAATTCGTCAGGGAAAAGCATAATCGAAAAGATAGGCGGAAGAGCGAGCTGAGCTACTATTCGTTCTTTCTCATCCAGGCATAAACCGGGTCCGTCCAGATGCTCCACGGTTTTGACCCTTTTAACGTCCCGTCGAGCATGCTGCCCACGAACAAGCAGAAAATGGCGATCATCATGATGTTCGTGCTCTCCTGGGATAGCACCCCCAGATTGACAACCGAGTATCGTGCCTCTGAGAGGGGCCAGAAGAGCTGTACACCTTCCAAGTAGGCAGGTTTGCTTTGTGCCGCAGCGACACCGAAAATCGAAAGAAAGGACGTGTTGTAAGAGAACATGTCCAAAAACAGGTGACTCAGAGTGCCAACCATGCACCAGGGGAGGATTTGAAGCGCTTGAGACTTCCCTTTCCACGAAGCAAATCCTGCGGTCATGATTAAGGCGATTACCAGAGCGCTCAGAAGCGAATGCGTCGCGGTTCGGTGCAGCCCAAAAAACATATCTAACCCGCCAATAACCTCAATGATATCAATATCAGGTAGCAGGGCACAGAGCGTGATAACGCGTATGCCTGCATCGCCGGCGTTAGCGCGGCGTCCCAGGAAATAACCTGCCATGTAGTGCGTTAATGGATCCATTGACTTACCTCGATCTGCTTTTTTTGTATGTTAGTATCGTCTCCTTTTTACTCTTTTATCCTCTTTTATTCTCTTCTTCGTTCCCAAAAACGTTTGCCCTTTTTCCCGAAGTGGCGCTCTCAATTACCCCTCCGGAGCTACCAGTACAAGGACAACAACGCCTAAACGCCGAGAGATCTAGCTGGAACGAAGGGATTTAAACAAACGGACTCAGGTCGAATTTCATACCGTCTCGCGCCGCTATTACTTCCACACAGGTCTCTTCGCCGAGCTGCTTCGCGATCTCCCAGGGCTTATTCCGGAGCATGGTCATGCCGAAATGGGTGAGGATAGCGACCCGTGGCCTTCTCGTTTCTATGATCCGTCTCGCATCTTTCACGCTGAGGTGGTCGACTCCTTCTCGCCGTTTATACATCGCCACGTTCATGACGAGCACGTCACCGTCGTAATAGTCCTCCAGGCCGTCGAAATAGCGCGTATCGGCGATAAAGGACACGATCGTCGAATGCTCGCCCTGTACCTTTATGTTCAGGCCGAAGGTGTCAACGATGCCGTGTAAATGCCGTTTCGGCGTCTGCACTTCGAGGCTGCCCACCGTATAGCACCCGCCCTCTTTGAACTCCTCGATGCGATCCACAAGCCCTTGATAATAGTTCAAAACGACCGCATCGCCCTCGTTTCTCAAGGCATCGGTAGGACAGAGCAGCACGCCACGTGGCTTGAATCCGCCCTCCGTCATCGCCTCGATCATCACATTGATGTCGTTAGAGTGGTCTAAATGTTTATGCGTGAGAATAATGCCGTTTAACTTGGCGGGGTTGAGCTTTGGCCGGGAGGAGGTAAATTTCACCAGCGTGCCGGGGCCAGGATCGATGAGGAGATTCGTGCCTCGTAAGCTCAGAACGGTGCCGGCGGAAGATCGAAACTGCGTGATCATGACGAATCGCGCGCCTGCGGTTCCCAGAAACTTTATCTCGTCCTTGTTATTTCTCGCCATTGTCTTTCAGTCTTCAAACCCTCGATGCAAACCCCACGTCTTCGCATGCGCCAGTGCTTCCTGGTATTCGCCCTGGGTTATCCCCCTGTTCAGCTCCTCATATCGATATGCTTCGTACATAGGTCTATACTGCGCCATTATATTTATATACGATTCTTTTGACAGCGCGGTAGCCACGAATTTGAAGACTGCGTCAGAGCCGGCCAGGCCATTCGGCAGCACCAGATGCCGTATCAGCAGTCCTCGCACCGCTATACCACGGTCGTCCACGGTTAGATCGCCCACCTGCCGGTGCATCTCCTTCACCGCTGCTTTGCAGACCGCGAAGTAGTCAGGCGCATTGGAGTACTTCTTCGCAACTGCTTCGTCGCTGTATTTGATGTCCGGCATGTAGATGTCCACAATGCCGTCCAAAAGCTCTATCGTTCGTTTCGATTCGTAGCCGCCGCAATTGTAGACGAGTGGCACGTGCAGCCCGTCTTCGATCGCGATCTTCAGCGCTTTCACGATCTGCGGTGTGAAATGGGTCGGCGAGACGAAATTGATGTTGTGGCAGCCCATTTTTTGCAGCTTGAGCATGCTCCGCGCGAGCTCCTCTTCGGTCATTAGTTGCCCGTGTCCGAGATGGCTGATGTCGTAGTTCTGACAGTAGATGCAGCCGAGGTTACAGTTGGAGAGGAATATCGTGCCCGAGCCGTAGATCCCGACCAGGACGTCTTCCTCGCCGTAATGCGGCTGCACGCTAGAGACTTTGAGATGCCGATTCGAGTTGCAGTAGCCTTTCTCGCCCCGGTTTCGGTTCACGCCGCACGCGCGTGGACAGAGGGTGCACTCGTCCAGTATAGCCATGAGCGTATCGATCCGCTCGTCAAGCTCACCGCGTTCGTACGTGTCGAGATAAACCGGTGCTGCTGCGGGCATGGTGGGCCTTTTCATGTAGAAAAAGTAAGAAGAATCTATTAAGATTTTTTAATGGTTGAGCAAGAAGGAGAGAAGTCGGTAGCAATGACGAAGCGAGGCAGAATTATCGCCGTTGCGGGCAAAGGCGGCACGGGCAAGACGGTAATAGCCTCGCTCTTGTTGAAATTCCTCACGGAGAACGGGCAGGGACGCGTGCTGGCGATCGATGCCGACCCGGCAACGTGTTTGCCGAGCACGGTTGGCGTCACGATAAAGAAGACGATCGGAGACGTCCGGGACGAGATCGCGTCGCCGTCTCAGGTTTTCTTCTCCGAGGAGATGCCGACCGATATGCTGATCGAATACAAGATCGAGGAGATCATGGTCAACACGCCCAGATTCTCGGTACTCGCGATGGGACATTCCGAAGGCCCGGGCTGCTACTGTTTGATCAACGATATGTTACGGCACTTTATTGACAAGCTCTCGTCACGGTTCTCGACGATTCTGATCGATTGCGAAGCGGGCCTCGAGCATCTCAGCCGGCGAACGACGCGAGATGTGGACACGTTATTGGTGATCAGCGACCCGACGAAACGGGGCATGGATACCGCAGCGTCGATAAAAAACTTGGCAGAGAAGCTGCAGATAAACGTGCGGCGCATCTATCTGGTTGTGAACAAGGTGACCGATGATGCGGAGGTGCAGCGAGTGCTGCCTGAATTGATAAAGGAGAGCGGGCTTGAGCTTGTGGGAATGGTGCCTGAGGACGCAAATATCCGAGCTTTTGACTTAGTAGGGAAGCCGATCGTGGACCTGCCGGAGGATTCGGAAGCGGTGCGAGCAGTAAAGGAGATTTTTGAGAAAGTATGTGAAGCGTAACAACAAAAGCAAACTTCAAAATCTTCCACGCAACTCAAAGCAGTCTATGTAGCAAAAGGTTTATCTAGTGCGGGATAAAAAGTAATTGAAGATGTTTAATGAAATAATTACGTTTCTGCGCAATGTAGACATCGGTTTTTTAGATGCTTTGATCAGCATTATCGTCGGAGTTATTGTACTGATCACCGTTTTCTTCGGAATTATAGAATATCTCAAATCCAAAAAAGAGTTCTCTGATCTCTTTCTCTATTGCAAGGCGAAAGATCTGCAGCAGGAAGATTTCGGAATCCAACCGCCGTCAGACGCAAAAGCCAATATAGAAGCATACTGGGATCGCGATAGTGATGAGGGAATCGAGAAGCCGCTCGAGGCGCACGAAAACGTTTTGGTTATCGGCATGCCAAAGATGGGGAAGACGAGGAGTGTTTATCAAGCACTAAAAAAAGTTCTCCCGGATTTTCGCGTCATTAGAGTCCCTCCGCGAAAAGTTGAGGATTTTAGGTTGCCGTTCCTCAAAAAGAATTATCTGGTGTTTTTTGATGATTTAAACGAATTCGTTGAGGTGAATTTTGATTTCGAATCGTTTCTGAAGAAGTTCAGAACAAAATCTAAGAATTTGATCGTCGTAGCAACATGCAGAAGTGGGGATGAATATATAAACGTCAAAAAGAAGTCCATGCAGATTCTACGAAAATTCTCAAAAGAGATCAATCTGGATAACTATGAACTGGATCCGAGTGAGGGAGAAAAACTGGCAGATAAAGCGGGGATTCCGTGGAGACCGGAGCAGTTCCTCGGGACACCTGGCTCTGTCGTTCTTGACATTGAAGATATGAAAAATCGATACAGAAACGCAAGCGATCACGAAAAGTGCATTTTACGCAGTTGTAAATTGTTGAAACGAGCGAACATCTTCGTATACAAAAAAGAGCTGATACGGGCAATTTGCGATACCGTTTTTGAGACACTGCTTACTGAAGATTCGTGGATTGAAGCAATTAATCATCTTAGTGAGAACAGCCTTGTTACTAAGGCTTCCATCCCTCGAATTGATGTGTACGACCCCACGTTGGAGATGGTTGTGGATGATTATGACCCCGTCTATCATCTCGAATCGTTACTCACTCTTTTAATCGGATTAAAAGATGCAGAAGACCTCTTTTATCTCGGAAATGCTTTTTACTACGATAAAAATTACGATAAAGCGGAAAAGAGCTATAACGAGTGTTTAAGCCTCAATCCCGATTATGCCAAGGCGCATTCCAATCTTGGTGTTTTGTTAAAGGAATTGGAGCGAAACGAGGAGGCGGAAACGGAATACAAAGAGGCGATTCGGATCA
>JAFGHB010000018.1 GCA_016930255.1 Methanomicrobia archaeon
CAGCAATCATGCCAATAGCTATCTGGTGAAACCCTTGGGCTTCGGTGAGTTCTCAGCGCTGATACGAGATTTGCGTTCTTATTGGCTTGCACAGAACAGACATCACTACACTCATGGGCAAGCGTAGAGTGCAAAAAGAATTCCGTATCTAACGTCCCACTTCTTTGAGCTTCACACTCATTTAACTGTTTTCAGAGCCTCTCGCTCATCTTCTGAAAGGTTGTGAGGGACTACATCAACGGAGTGAACTTGAGCTGATGATAACGGTTCTCTCCGTTTTCTTCGCCTACATCCGTATGTGGGGGTGCTGGAGAGATATTATTGATAGCAGTATAAGGCTTAACACCGTAAAGGTTGAGCGTGCCGTTGATGGAGATAAAGCGGAGATGAATATCCGCCATTTCACATATCTCGTTCTTTAATTTCGCGGAAGGTTTCAAAACGCCTACTAAAACATCATTTGTTGTTCGTATCCATGAAACTATCTCGGAAAGCGTTCCCCTTATATCCTCCTCCGAGTAGATATTCAGCCTTGTTAAGCCCAGGACATATAATACTGGCTTTTTTAGCTCCTTATAAACCTCAAAATGCTTGTCTAAATGTTCTCTTATGGATTCTATATCGACATCAACATGGAAGAAACAGGGCGCTTCTTCACTTTCCTCTAGAGAAATAGTGGGCATCCGCAAGTTTTTATTGAGCACTTCGTCGCTAACGTAATCCGAAAGAAGCTTCTTCACCGAAGAAGAATAAAAACCATCCTCGGGCATGTAAATAACGCCACAGTCATTCCCCAGGAAATTAGCAAGTGTGTGGAATAAAACAGGTCTATAATCCCAACTTATACTATCCTCGCCTATTTCTAATAAGATAAAGCTACCCCGGGGATAGCCTCCAATTAACCTATCTAAATCCACTATCCCGGTAGAATAGCTACCATCAGGCAGGTCTCCCTTTCCATTCTCGATTACTTTATGCCTGCCACTGCCTAAATCGGAAGCGGCGGTGACAAAATGAGTAAACTTCCCCCCTTCCAGGGTGAAGGGATAGTTACTACGGGGAACTTGCACACCCCGCATTTTATCGATGTAGACCCTCCTTACAATTCTGTCGTCTATCTGCCCCTTCTCTATTCTTAAAATACAATCAACAAGGTAATCCAATTTCTTCTCGTCGGCATATTCCGTTATCAAGATTAAATGCGTTTTCGTTTTCCGTGCAATATCAAGCATGGAAGTTTCGAGTCTCTCCACGCTCTCTTTTCCTATCTGAAAGGAAACGGCATCCCAGCTATCCACTATCTGAACGGTAACGTCTTCTTCTGCAACAACACTGTAGACCGCACGTAAGAAACTGGGCAGATCGTCGTAGAGCACCTGAGTTCCCGCTTCAGAGAATTCCGATTGCGTGGCGTCAATAACATTCTTATACGGGACGCGCTCTTCCAGTCCCGGGAACTGTTTGTAAAGTGCAGAAGGGTCAATTCGCGTGGAGATATAAACGCCTTTCGCATTCGCATCTTCCTGACACAACCGCTCAAGAAGCGTCATCGCATAGGTTGTCTTTCCCGTGCCGGGAGCACCTTTAATCAAGATAGTATAACCTTCCATTGCCCTAAGCGCGCTTTCTACCTCCTGCATCTCTATTTTACCTCTCTACCTTTGCTTTCGTTTAACTTCGTCGTATATAAATATTGGGAATAGTTGAAAATTTCTTTAGATAGTTACTATTCTCGTATGCCATCACTGACGAGGATCGGTAAACCATACACATTCATAGCCCTCCGGTTCTTGAAGGCACCCCCGCTCTTTTCGCTATTATCTCTTCTATACTCCTCTTTTCTTTCACACTTCGCACGGTATTGATAAAATTGAAAAGTATCTCGGTATAAGGGCTCTTCTCATTTATTTTTATCACACGCGATTTCCCGATATTCAACTCGGTCAATATGCCTGCGTTCACGAGATCCACGATGGCTTTCCTAACCGTGACATGACTCTTATCGAGTTTTTTTGCAAGTTTAGAGATATTAGCGAAGTACCCCGGGTTGCCGTAGAACAAGAGTATAATCTCAAGATGCGTGCTACTTCCAAACATTTTCTCCAATGTTTCCATGGTGCTCGTTTACTCCTTTTATAACGACGAGAGCGAACCGTTTTCACGACATTCGCGGTTCTTTCACCTCACTAGTATAGTATATCTATTAATTATAGTACTCGTTACTTAAAAATAGTTTCGGACATCTGTCGAAAAAATTCAAGTTACTGAGAAGAAAGTTTTATTCTTGCTTTTTAGTTCTCACCGTGCATTATCGCCATCAGGCGATAAATCTCTCTGTTCGGGAACCCGCTCTCTCGGTTCTCATATTTATTATCTCCCCCAGGCTCTTATTTTCTTTTATACTGCGCATAGAATCAATGAAATTAAAAAGCGCCTCCTTATACGGGCTGCGATCGTCTATCTTTATCACTCGGGATTTTCCGATATTCAATTCGCTTAATATCCCTGCGTCTATAAGGTCTGAGATGACTTTTCGAACGGTAACGTGGCTCTTATCCAGCGTCTTTGCAAGCCCGGTAATGTTATTGAAGTAGCCCCCGTTGTTGTAGAAGAGGAGTATCACCCTGACATGAGTGCTGCTTCCGAATATTTTCTCTACGTTTTGCATCGTTGCTTTTAGGTTTCCAACATGACCTATATATGTCTTTTGGGGTTGCTAATAAAACTAGTGGATGTTTTTATATATTCTTAAGATGTTTGTAATAAAATTTTAGATATTTTACCGTTGTCGTGGGTGATACTGTCACCTTTGTATCAATAAATGGTGAATTAAATGGGAACTACGTGGTTGGAATGGGGGAGAACATGGAGCCCTTGACAAGGGGTAACTATCAAGGAAATAATCGGCGGGCTGACGAGGGGGGGTTGGGTCTATGGCTCAGCGAACCGTGGTTCTTAATGCATTAGCGAGTTAGAGCCAACCCGGTTCATTATCGCCCTTTCAACCTTCTCTTCCATCCCCCGCTCCCCTGGATAAAAGGTGTTTCCAATTTCTCACTACCCCCTACTTCCTCTTCATCCTCCTCCTCTTTTCTATAATTATGTCATGCTCTTTTTGGATACTTCTTACAATCCTCCCCTTCTCAGCGTAGTTCTTACCCTTGCGCGCGGGGGGATAAATTAAAGATTCCACTTATTAGGTCCCTTTCGCTCGCCTGCAACTCTACACCTTCTCCTGCCAGCGATCTTATTCGTCGTTATTAACCCCCTGCGTACTTTTTCTGCCTTCAGATCCATGGTAATAACCACATTGAGAACTAATAGGGGGGTAACCGTATGCCGTCCATCTTCTCCCCTTCCCCCGGTCCCATCGCAATTTCATTTATATGTACGTTTTTTTAAAAATTGTTACAAATAATTGAACTTTTTATTAGAAACATTGTAAACTAATGTTAGTGTTCTCGAAAGCCAGTTTATTAAAATTGTCACTATACATATAGTAACGCCGAATGAAATCAGGCGAAGTGAAAAAAATAGGAGGTGACAAAAGAAAAAGTGAAACAACAAAGAAGAACGCTGAGGAAAGACAAAAAAGGATTCACTGGTCTGGAAGCTGCAATTGTGCTGACTGCGTTTGTCGTAGTTGCCGCGGTTTTCAGTTATGTCGTGCTGAACGCTGGTTTCTTCACCTCGGAGAAGAGCAAGGAGGTTGTGCATACCGGTGTTGAACAGGTAACGACTTCATGCGAACTCGCGGGTAATGTTATCGGGCACGGATGGGAGTACAATGCTTCGCAATCGTCGGGAAACATCACAATGGCAACTTATGATGCGGACGGTGAGCATTACAGAGATAAAACAGGCCTTTGCACTGGTGCTGATGTATCAGCTTTAATAGCAGAAATTGATGGTACAGCCAACAATTACACCATTTCTGTTACGACTGATGCGACCACTAATGCAACCAAGACTTTCACGTTGGATGGCGCTGACGACTCCGCCGTTGTTACGACGAATCTCGCAGGTTTGACCCGCATAACCGGTATAACCAGAACCTCAGGTACGACTAGTGACGGGGCTACGATCACCATAAAAGCCACCTGTAACGGTACCTATTACTGGGACCAGAATGGATACGATAACTTCTATGACTCAACCAATATGTCCTCGCTCACACTATACCTGACACTGACTGCAGGACAGAGTCCCATAGATATGGACATGCTTACCATTTCATACTCCGATCAAGATACCTACGTCGGGCAGTTACCGTATTCTGAAGAGACTAACGCATCAATGGGCAATATGCCAATGGGCGCCTGGACCTATACCACTCAGGACACTCCGGGAGCGGTGGATAACAATATGTTAGAGCCACGCGAGCAGGTCTGTGTTCTCATTACACTTCCTGACTACGGTGTAACGGTAAATAAACAATTCACCGTTGAGCTGAAGCCATCAGTCGGAGCCACAGTGAAGATAAGCAGGATTACGCCAGGGCAGGTAGACAAGACAATGGTTTTGTACTAGAGAGAAGATGAAAAGAAAAATGAAAGCAACAAAAAGGGATTCTATAAGGAAAGATAAGCGTGCGTTTACCGGACTGGAAGCAGCGATCGTGTTAACGGCCTTCGTTGTCGTGGCAGCGGTGTTTTCATACGTTGTGCTGAACGCTGGTTTCTTCACTACGCAAGAAGCTAAGTCTACCGTTCATACTGGCATTACGCAGGCTACTTCCTCCGTCGAACTCGCAGGTGATGTGGTCGGACGTGGAAACGTGGGTAACACCAAGCTGGACTCTGTAGAGTATGCTGTGCGGCTTACTGCGGGACAAAATCCTGTGAACCTCAATGATACAATCATATCGTATACCACTGCCAGCCTGCACACAGTGATGACTAAGGATAATAGTGGTGCAATGCCGAGTACTGTTGATCAGTGGTCATTTGCATTCATTCAAGCAGACGGTGACAATCTTCTGGAGCGAAACGAAAAGGCAGTAATCTACTGTAATATAGCAGATCAGAGCACAAACACCGTCTTTTCGATTGAGATCAAACCACCAGAAGGCGCGACACTTGAGGTATCGAGAACAGTCCCGGCAGCGATCTACGATGTGATGAACCTGAACTAAATCGGAAAAATAGAGAGGGTTTTTGTTTTTTTGCCCTCCTCCCTTATTTTTTTATTCTTTTGAATGCGAGCACGAATGAATGAGCTGTAGGAGTGGAAGATGGAACTAATAGATCGCATAAGCGGCCTGGAAGGAGAAATGAATACGGTGAAGGGGGAGATAAAAAAAGTACTCATTGACTTACGTGAGGCTATGAGCGCAACTGAAAACCCGTTCACGCACATTGAGCAGTTACAGCACGTGGGAGGGACCAGTAACATAGACGAAGAGCGGATAAAGAGTTTAGAGAATGTTATAGAGGAATTAAGAACTTTGCATGGCGATGCTACCGTAGATGAAGATAGGATAAAGAGTTTAGAGGATGCTATCGAGGAATTAAGAACTTTGCATGGCGATGCTACCGTAGATGAAGATAGGATAAAGAGTTTAGAGGACGCTATCGAGGGTATAAAAGCCTTGCATGGCGATACTACCGTAGATGAAGATAGGATAAAGAGTTTAGAGGATGCTATCGAGGGTATGAAAGCCTTGCATGGCGATGCTACCGTAGATGAAGATAGGATAAAAAATTTGGAGGATGCTATGGGAGAATTAAAGGTAATAGGAGTTGGCAATAGAATGGACGATGAGATGCTTAAAAGATTGAGTGAGAGCATGCAGGAATTGAACGAGCAGGGTAGTCTTGGAACAGAGCGGTTGAAAAATTTGGAAGCTGCAATAGGGATGTTGGATGGAACAATGGCACAATCGCCGTCAGAAAAGCAGCCATTTCGCAATCTGGCGGCATCAGAACCCGAGTTGAATAAACTAGGAATTCGATTTGGAACTGAAGTTGAAAGAGAAACTGGCGGAAACGCGATGGTTGACCCACTTACCCTTGCACAACTCATGCACTGGGCGGACAATGCACTCAATCTCATTGGACTGGAGAAGTTGAATCAGGTCATCGATTTATATGAACTGACCGGGCGGCTGTCGAAAGGGATGAAGGATACCATTGCAAAGATCACTGAACTCCCGGCGGCATATCTGGATCCAGGAAAAGAGCAAGTAGAGACGAAGTATTGCATCCTTGCACTTTTTGAATTGGACCGGATTCTTACAGGTGAGAATCAAGAGCTGTTCACACTTTTACGGGAACTGTGCTGAATGTCCGAAGCTGCGCTGACCACTGCGATAATAACCATTGCGTGTGTGGTATGTGCAAGTATGCTTGCCAGCGCAGTTATTCCCGCTTTGAATCGCGCGACATCCTCTGTGGTCTCAAGCAGTGCACAACTCGGCGAACGAATTGAAACCTCCATAGATATAATCGAGGAGGCAAACGATACGACACACGAGTATATCTGGGTAAAAAACACCGGGGCTTCAGAAATAGCACAGATAGAAAGCAGTGATATCTTCTTTGGTGAGATGGGCGAGTTTCAAAGGATACCGTACAATTCATCCCGTTCCGTTACTCCAAGTTGGAATTATTCGATTGAGAATGACGACGGTGATGGGAGATGGGACATTGGTGAAACCATAAATGTAACGATAGCCATGTCGGAAATCACAGCCGGCGACTATTACGTGAAAATGGTACTCTTCAACGGAATATCTACTGAAGACAAGTTCTCAATATGAGTCCTACAAATCTGGAACTTAACGATAAAAATGGGATTCGGAACTATATTTGCTACAACAGTTATGGTAGTAATTCTAGGTATATCTACTTATCTGTTCATAACCGGTGCCGTATTTAGCATGGACACGTGGTCTAACTCTCTAAAGGAAATAAATAAGATAAATGATGCAAGATTAAAGACTGGAATAGAGATAGATGATTTGTCCGTGAAATCCTCAGAACTTTATACTAGAAGCGATATAAACGTTTCCATAACTAACACTGGTTCAACGAAAATAGTAAATCATGATTTTAGTCATATAGATGTATTTGTCTATTATTATAATTGCGCAGGGGCTGAGAATATAACCATTCATCGATGGATACCGTACAATAGCAGCCTGGCATTTTCATCGGATTATGAAGCCCTGGGAGATAACGAATGGACAGTTGTGCGGATTACACCGGATTCGATAAATCCAAGAGTTTTTGACCCCGATGAGCAGCTGGGAATCGTGATACGCGTTTGCCCAGCCATAGATAATTCCAGTGCGATGCAGAACAGGACAAAAATAGTTATGCCCAATGGTGTAGCCGATGCAGAATATTTTTGATAGACACATTGAGCCATCTACAAAATCCATAATACGCTTAATCGGTACTCTCCAGAGAATGCATAACAAAAATTATTACGCTTAAGTTGTCACAATATACTTTTAACGATTAAATTATGTTATGACTATTTGTATGCCATCGTTACTGCACAAGCATACACGGATTTCAGATGTTTTGTAAATTTATATCGATATTTGTTTAGAAACTTGCAACTATGTATCAAAAAAAAATAGAACAGCAATAGCTTTTTATCGGGTTTTCTACCATTATAATTAGCAGAGATTGAAAAAGATGACTGAAGAAAAAAAAGATGATGATGAAATAAAAATCGTTTCTGCGTGCGATTCCAAAGAGATAGTCACCTCGGGAAATGCAGAGGTAGATAAAAAGATGGGTGGAGGAATCCCTGCAGGAACTCTCACGCTTATCGAAGGGGCCAATGATACGGGAAAGAGTGTTTTAACACAGCAATTAATGTGGGGCGGGCTGCAGCAAGGCTTTACATTCGCCACCTACACCACGGAAAATACCGTAAAAAGCTTGTTGAAACAAATGGAGAGTTTAGCCCTTGACGTGTCCGATTATTTCGTGCTCGGAAACCTAAAAGTTTATCCCGTTCATGTAGAGGGCATAGAATGGGCGGGCAATATCCCGCTTCTCGAGTACATTGCTGCAGACATCAAGGGCAAGTCCAATGAAGTAATACTCGTCGATTCGCTTACTGTTTTTGTCTCTGACTCTTCAGAGAACGATGTCATCAATTTCTTCGCCGCCTGTAAGAATATATGTGATACCGGCAAGACTATTTTTGTAACTGCTCACACGTATGCGTTCCACGAGGAAATGCTCACCCGTGTACGGTCAATATGCGATGCACATCTCTCGTTGCGAAAGGAAGAGGTGGGAGAGCGACTCGTAAAAACCCTTGAAGTTGCTAAGATACGAGGAGCCCAGAAGATGACGGGGAATGTCATCGCATTTGAAATCGAACCTAATTTTGGCATGCGGATAATTCCCATCTCGAAAGCCAAAGCCTAAATAGAGACCGAAAATGCCTAACACAGTGCTTCCTTTTGAACACAATCGTACTGAAAGCCACGAACATGAGGGCCAAGATGGACTGCGTCAGTGTGGACTCTATCAGATATTACCAAAGGAAGGTAAGGAAATCGTTGAAGAAAGCACGCATGTCTTAGAATATCTTCATATGCTTCCGTTAGATTCTATCGGGACGCCGAACTTTTATAGCAAACTTTCTAGGAATCTGAAAGGAATAAAACATCCAAATTTGGTTTATCCGCTCAATGAAGAGGTAGCAGTTCACATATGCCCTGATAAAGGGGATGCACGGAACTATTACATCCCCATCGAGCCAACCCTTTTTAAGAACTTAAATGTTCTGATTGAGGACGTGGAGAAAAAAATAGCGGTACTAGTAGATAGATATGATACACCAAAAGATCGCGAACAAAAGAAGTCCATTCTCGAGAAGTGCATAGATGAGGTGTGCGAAATAAAAACGGATACAAACGGCGGAAATAAGAACAAAGGGAATCAGAATTTGCAGAATATTATAGGCAAGTTCATGCTAAAATTCAGGAATGGTAGTGGTAATGGTAATGACAATGACAATGACGGCAAACTGTCTGTAACTCCGTTCGAACTTAAAGGGATAAAATACCTCATGGTGCGAGATAAAGTAGGACTGGGCGTTTTAGAACCGCTCATTCAGGATCCTTACATTGAAGATATTTCATGCTCAGGATTAGGAAACATATTCATCGAACATAAGATATTTGATTCATTGAAATCACCGATCGAGTTTGAAAGTGCAGAAGATTTAGATTTGTTTGTTGTAAAACTGTCCGAGAAAATAGGGAAGCCCATATCATTCCGGACACCGATCATGGATGCTGTATTACCTGACGGATCACGAATAAACATCGTGTTTGGAGAGGATATCTCAAAGAAGGGGTCGAATTTTACCATAAGGAAATTCAGTGAGACTCCGCTCAGTGTTCTCGAACTGATTGAATTTAATACGTTTGATTACTTAATGGCCGCGTATTTTTGGATATGCCTTCGAGACGGAATGAACATGTTCATTTCGGGTGAGACCGCTTCGGGTAAGACGACAACCATGAACGCTCTCACTACGTTTATCCCTCCTAACTCAAAAATCGTTTCAATCGAAGATACCGCAGAGCTTCAAGTACCACATAAGAACTGGACAAGAGAGATTACACGATCAGGGAAAGAAGAAGGGGGATCGGGAGTGGGAATGTTTGACCTCCTCAAGGCTGCTCTGAGGCAAAGACCAAACGAGATAATAGTGGGCGAGATAAGAGGTGTAGAAGGGAATATCGTATTTCAGGGAATGCAGACGGGACATCCCGCTATGTCCACCTTTCATGCTGCATCCGTGATAAAGCTCATCCAGCGATTGACGGGCGACCCCATCAACGTCCCCCGGACCTACGTTGACAATCTGAATGTCGTTATTATCCAACAAGCGGTACGAGGAAAAGATGGCAAAATGCTGAGGCGCGTGACAAGCGTGAGTGAAATAGTAGGATATGATGCCTCTACAGAATCATTCTCGTTCATTGAAGTTTTCAAATGGAATCCGGTAACAGATACCTTTGACTTTCCCGGTAACATGAATTCGTATCTGTTGGAAGAGAAGATAGCGGCGAAGAAAGGTATTCCGCAAAATAAGAAACGGCAAATCTACAAGGAGCTGGAGAATAAAGCGAACATGTTGAAGAAAATTAATAAATCAGGAGTTACGAACTTTTACGATTTCTTTTCCCTATTATCCAAGATGGAAACCGAGGGGGTGGTGTAAACGATGCGGAAAGGGGGTACGAAGAAGCTGAATCTAGCTATTGGAACTAAAATAGCAGAGGACAGGGGGATGATGCTTGACCTTCTTAACATACTCACCTACATGTCATCCATTGCGACTGCGAATATAACGAGGGACAAACTCTTCAAGCTTGCGGGTCAGCAAGAAGGACTTTCCGCGAAATATTTTAAAAGGATCCATTTGTTAGCCAAGAACTATGGCTACAATTATGCAGCGGCATGCAAAATTGTTTCAGCCGAGGTATCTCATCAAGCCCTTAAAGATTTCCTTATACGATTCGCAAATGCACTATCCACAGGAGAAGAGGAGGCGATTTTTTTACGAGGCGAGGTAGAACGAATGATAGAGCTTTACACCAATAAATACCTGAGCGATGTGGAGCTGATGAAAAAATGGACGGATGGCTACTCGGCATTGCTCGTCTCGGTGGTGTTGATTATCGCCGTTTTCCTTATCGGCAACATGATCTTCAACATGGGGGATACCGTGTTTATGTCGTGTTTGTCCGCGTATTTATTCTGCTTTGTCTCCTTCATGGGCGCGTATATTATTTACCGGGTATGCCCGTACGAGAAGATCGTACATTCGCTGAAAGTGAAATCACGGGAGCAAGAACTAGCACGGAGAATGTGCATTGTTATTTTCCCCATCCTCGGTATCACTTCCCTTATTTTAGTCGCGATTGATGCTGAACCGTGGCTCATATTCGCACTCGTATCTGTGTTACTTGCACCGATCGGTGTTATGGGGATGATAGACGCAAAGAAGATAGATACGTTGGATAGGGACATCTCAACGTTTTTGCAGAGTCTCGGCTCTGCTGCGGGAATTACAGGGTCAACGCTCACGGTGGCAATAAATCAACTCGATAAAAAATCGGTTGGCACATTGGAAGGATACTTAGAAAAACTGCACAAACGATTGATCAATCAGATAAAACCGGCTACGTGCTGGTACCATTTCAGAGGGGAAACCGGCTCTGAATTGATAAACCATTCGACAACCGTATTTCTCGATGCGATAGAACTCGGCGGGGATGCAACAAAGATCGGCGCGGTAGTTGCTCATTCTTCATTAGGGATATCTTTACTGCGAGCAAAAAGGAAACTTATTTCGAACGGGTTCGTGAGTCTTGTGGTGCCTTTGCACGCTACGATGAGCGGTGTTCTCCTGTTCATCTACGAGATAATCTATTCATTCAATATCGCCATGGCACAGATGATGGCGGAACGTACGGATGAAATTAGCGGCGCTTCAGGCAGTATGCCCGTAGGCATGGGGCTCTTCAATATTAGCGCATCTACAGATCTCGCTTTTCTCGCAAAATACGTGACCATCATTATCTTCATATCCACGGTTGCCAATGCACTCGCATCGAAATTCGCAGCCGGAGGGAGCAACTACAAGCTCTGCTTCTACTTGTCCCTGCTTTTTCTCACTTCCGCCATTATTTTGTTCGTCATGCCAATTGTAGGTGACAAACTCTTCATGTTACAAACAGAATAGGAGAACAGGAAAAAGATGAGGTAAATGGGGGATCCACAAGATGGCGTTTTTAAAACGAATGAATTTTGGGAGAAAAGGGAGGGAGAACAGTTCACTTACACCAGAACCAGGGCAAGACGCAGGTGACGAGAGGGTTATGGAAGAGACTGAGGATGTGGGAATATTTGATGATCTCGATGCGGAAAAAGTGTTGGTTGAGGAGTGGTGGTTGCAGAGAGGTGTGGAAGAGGCAGTAGAAGAGATTCCTGTAGATGGCGAAGGGGCTACGATAGAAGGGGAGAAAAGCGACGAAGACGAGTTGATATACGGTTTAAAAGGAG
Organism: Methanomicrobia archaeon; assembly: GCA_016930255.1. NCBI lineage: Archaea > Methanobacteriati > Methanobacteriota > Methanomicrobia > Methanomicrobia archaeon. The sequence continues at coordinate 12,051 of JAFGHB010000018.1, forward strand.
CGGCTAATGTGGAAGACGACGACGATGATTTGGTACTGAAAAAAGCGCTAGAAGAGCTTGGAGACGTTAACTCTGATGAGTTATTGGAGTTGGGACGAACTGCTTTGAGTGAGATGGGGGCTGGAGGATAGATGCAAGAATTCGGAGGGGCTACATCCCATCAACTTGTCAGTACTAACGGACTTTACAGTAGTATCATCGGTATCTTATTAGGAGATACAAGAGGAATGGTAAAAGACGTTTTCTCTTTTGCACTCGTAACAGCGGGTGTATTATCGTGGATTATTGGATTCTGGGGTATTCACATCGTCGCGACGATGATTCGGTATGTCAGCGAATCCACGATCGTATTCTGGAACGTTATTCTGTTCGCTGCGCTCATAGCTGCGGGCAGTCTCGCAATAGGCTATGTAATCGGAAAAAAATACGCGTAATCTGTTTTGACAAGTAAAATTACAAATGTCGTAATTTCATTTACGGATATTTCCGTTTTTTTCGATTATTAGCTTGAGTTATCCTGGACAACAGCTTATAGCCGCTTAAAGGATTAATAGAAGGCTATTATCGCTTTAAAAAAGCGAAAAGCTTATATAAGGCGTTTTTCAATCTATTTAGTAATGAACACTAGCGTAGATAGCTGGAGCGGGGGTGAGTACCAGCATAAAATGTTTGTATTTTCCATCCCGTACTTCATTCTCAACTTGCTCGATCTGATCACGACTCGAATAGCGTTGGCAACCAGTGCGAATCTCCGTGAGCTGAATCCACTTTATTATAATCCGTATCTCGTACCTTTAAAGATTTTCGCACCGATTATCCTCATCGTCTTTTATCTCACGTTATACCACTTCAATAGGTCCGAGCGGGGGAGGAGAACAGTAGAAAAGTCCGCATGCTATTGTATCATGGCAATGACCGTATTATACGCGATTATTTGTACCAATAACTTGTGTCACTACGTATTTGTGGTCTAGGCTAGGAGAAGAAGAATGGAAGATGAGAAGAAGAAAATCTGGGCATGGCTCATGCCTAGTGGGAAGATATATAAGGTAGTGTCAAATCCCGCAGGTGGAACAATAAGGATCTATAATCAAAACGGGACGCTGGTAAAGGAATATGAAGCGCTGAGCGAAGCCGCGGTGAACGTAATAGAACAGAATTTTCTTGAAACAGTGGCAACGGTGGTGCACGGGAAAGAACCAGATGCCGATACCAAAACGAAAGATGCCATAGCGGATGAGCTATCGTACTATATACGATAATAAAGTTATTTTTAGTACCTTTAACATTTTTTTAAAAGGGATGGATAGCTACTTATAGCGTACTTGCGAACTTAATTTACATTGTATGCAAGGCGCGAAACAATTAACCATCCTAATGGTAGTGCTCGTTGGAATACTGATGAGCATAGCGTCTGTTTCGGGGCAGCACCCACTGAGGGCGGACACCGATGGGGATGGGATGCCCGATGGCTGGGAAGTTGAACACGGCTTGAATCCAAATAATGCGGGCGATGCAAGCCTTGATTATAATGATAACGGGCTGTCGAATTTCCAGGAATATAAGGAGGATTACGACCCCTGGGATAGGGACACCGATGAAGACGGCCTATCGAATTATGCGGAAACTACCGGTTTATTTGGATTTTTTACCGACCCTCTAGCCGAGGACACGGATGATGATGGTCTGGATGATTTGGAGGAGATCTGCATAAATATCAATACCGGTAATGAGACCCATATGTGGGAATTATACCCAAATGATGCTGATAGAGCTGCGGTAAAGGATAAAATCGCGAGTATTCGTGAGAAATATCACTACAAACTCAATCCAACCAATTCAGATACCGATTACGATGGGCTCAATGACGGCGCTGAGATCTCAAATGAAGCTAACCCCACGTCTGTGGATTCGGACGGCGACGGTCTCCGCGATGGTGATGAAGTTTATGTGTATCAAACAGACCCTGCGTTGCGGGATACGGATGGAGATGGTTTAACAGACGCGGAGGAAATATTCGGGTCATACGGATTTGTTACTGATCCAACCGAGGAGGACACGGACGGTGACGGGATATCGGACGGAGAAGAGTGCTTGAGTTTCGGTTTCGTACCCATCGCACCGAGCAGGTATGCAGTGAGCTATGAGGACTTCATCAGTGAAAATGGATACGTGAATGAATCCATTACGCTAAAGGCACGAGTGGATACAATAAAGTACGGAGTTGGCCAGACTAACTATACAATCTATTTAAAGTCGTTAGAATCTGATATGATCGGGGGGCGAAGGGGAGTTGCCATAGTAAAAAGCTCATGGCATTACGATTTAGAATACGGGATGATGCATGTGGATGATCGTTTTAAGTTATGTCTTTATGAGGGAGATACAATCGTTATCGTGGGCACCGCGAAGAGAACCGAGGGTAGCACTCGTGAGATCATGGTTGAGAGCGGTGGTAAACTGTATCTTGTATTAAGTCCCGAAGAGGCAAGAAAGCGGTGGTTGCCCTCGAATGAGTACGTCAAGATATTCTCCAAGCAAAAGGATACGACGCCCTTGCCATCTCCAACGCCAACACCAACGCTCACGCCTGAATCTTCCCCACCTTCGACTTCAACTTCTTCTTTGGGGGATGCAAACGAGACAACAGCTCCAACACCAGCGCCGACGCCATCTCCAACGCCAAATCCAGCACCAACACCAACTCCCGGGCCCATGGATAACCTCAAAAAAAGTGTGAGCGGTCTGCTGGGCTATGGGGCATTTGGACTTATAATCGTCGTTATTGCATTTTTCCTGTATACTAAAGTCGGTAGACAAGTCGGTAAACGCAGAAAAGATAAGAAGAAGCAGAAGGATACTGGCGGTAGCGATGATGCCCCTCTGCCGGAAATGCCTGCTATTCGGGAGACGGGAACGAAGAAAGAGTGGAGTTAGCATAACAGGGGACCCCAAAAGATAGCACGTGTATTCACCGTAATCAGAACACCTTCACTTACAGATTTTGCGCTATGAACCCGCTCGTTCCCGTCTTTAACAGTTCCCAAATCAGGATGCGGGGTATACGATTTTCCTCTAACTGCTGGGTTTGATTTGAATGCAGGCGCGAATTTGCAGAGTTGGCATCGAACCTCTTAGCTGCTGGCTGGTGATCTACGGAAGTAAAGCGCTGCGAGATACGGACGAAGGGCGCTCGATCCAATCAACTTAAATCACGTCACGTCAATCACACCAGGACCAATCAGGTCAGATCAATATTCCTCGCAGTAGAGTTCGAAGTAGGATTGTGGATGATCACACGACGGGCATTTTTCCGGTGCTTCTGCACCCACATGCACGTAGCCACACTTTCTGCAAACCCAGTAAACCGTTTTATCCTTCTTGAATGCCGTATCGCTTTCAATCGTGGCCAGTAACTTCTTGTACCGCTCCTCGTGATGCTTTTCTGCAGATGCAATCGCTCGTAACCGCCGAGCAATCTCCGAGAAACCCTCCTGCTCCGCGACATCCGCGAACTCGGGATACATCCGGGTAGATTCGTAATTCTCCCCTGCGATCGCGCCTTTCAGATTCTCAACAGTGCCACCCAGCGTGGTTGGCGCTTCGGCTTCTACCGTTATTGCAGCCTGGTTCTCAGTGCTCTTCTGCTTCAGCTCGTTGATCAGCCGAAATAGCCACTTTGCATGCTCTCGCTCGTTCTCTGCAGTGAGCAGGAAAAGCTCTGCGATCTGCTCAAAGCCTTCCTTCTGCGCGATCTTCGCATAAAAGGTGTAGCGGTTCCTTGCTTGACTCTCGCCAATAAAAGCAGCGGCCAAATTTTCAATGGTGTTTTTCATGGTTTTCACTGACGTCATTTATTTTCTTTCTTTTTATACCATAACGTTAACTGTTGTGTTCCGTGCGCGTCCCGAATGCACGAAACTAACTGTTTTGGAACCGGAACGGTTTAATCGATTGTTACCGTTGATTCTTCTATTAACTGATACGCTACGGCAGCCCCAGATAGCCAGCCCTCAGCCGCGCTTATTTCGTAAAAAATTTGACCTCGTTCAGCTATTTCGCTTCACCGTCCACGCGCGGCGTTGTCTCCTGTAACTTCGTACTCAAGTAAAAAGAAGGAAAATGAAGTTGGATTTCACGTTCCGCGGCCGTTTCTGAATCAGACGCTTCTATAATATTGCGTCGCAGGTCTATACCATAATCGCCGCGTATGGTGCCAGGAACGGCCTCTTTTGGGTCCGTTACACCAATTATTTTACGTGCTATGGTGATTGCATCTTCGCCTTCGAGTACGAACAATATCACTTCGCCCGAAGCCATGTAATCAACCAGCCCTTCAAAGAACTGCTGGTCTCGATGCTCCGCATAATGCTGCTCTATCAACTCTTTCGTTGGCTGGGTCAACTTCAAGGCGACGATTCGTAAACCTCGCTTCTCAAACCGATCGAGTATTTTACCCACCAATCCTCGCTCTATGCCGCCTGGCTTTATCATTACCACCGTTCGTTCTTTAGCCATTTTAACCCGGAACAATCACCTCCTTCGCAACACGGCTCTCGTATCCGTTTCGTTTTTTTAATCGTGCAGTCGTCCAGACAGCACATTGGTACGTGAGGTTTATTACTGAAGGATGTGTAATAAAAAATGTAGCTAAAATGTATTTCCCGTAGGAACACTATCTCTACGAATAATCTCCGTGAGCCAACGATACAATGGCCTGCCGCAAGGGTCGTGGAGGGAGAAAGCGAAAATGCTTTAGTGGGTGGGGTAGTAAAGTGGAGATAGGAACATGGAACATTCGAAGACGAAGAACGCTTTGGTGAAGAAGGTGATTGCAACAGGAGCAGCGCCCGGTGCGATCGGGCCGTACAGCCAGGGCATCCTCGTAGGAACGATGCTCTTCTGCTCGGGTCAGATTCCGCTTGATCCTGAGACTGGTGAGCTGGTGCGCGGCGGTATAGAAGCGCAGACGCGTCAGGTACTGGACAATCTCGGTGCCGTGCTCAAGGCGGCGGGAATGGATTATGGTGATGTGGTCAGTGTTACGGTCTTCCTGGACGATATGGAGGACTTCGCCCGGTTCAATCAGGTGTACGCGGAGTATTTCAAGATCGATGAGCAGCCGCCGGCACGCTGCGCGGTGGAAGTAAAAAGGCTGCCAAAGGACGCCTGTGTGGAGATCACGTTGATCGCGATGAAAACGCAGTGATAGGGATTAGCTCGATGACGTGCAGATACGAAAAGTCGCCTAGCTAAAGTCGCTATCACTCTCTCTCAAAGAACTCATTTCAATTTCCGCCGTTCCTGCAGTACGAGCATAATGATCCCACCATAGAATATAATACCCGCCGGCGTGTACACGCTCAAGGTTGTGTACAGGAGTATCTGGATTATTTTCAAGCAGCTGATGATACCGGCAAGTAGCGCACCCCAGTACTTCAATTCCCAGAGACCGTAACCCGCAACGATAAAACCTATTCCGGTGAGGAGCGCGAAGAGCGCTAACGGCGTAAAGTCATGATAATTGAACCGGAGTATGTTTACCGTGATCATCAGGCCGACCACAAATAATACCTGGCACGTCCAGAAGGTCTTCGGCTTACTCAGAGTTATATTCGTTCCTTACGTACTGAATATGAAACGTATAAAAGTTAGGTTTTGTCCATTCACAAACGGATGAAAGTGCAAGAATCTTTATTAGAGCAAGAAATAATTAAGTTTTAAAATGCAAAAATCAGTCGTTTTCACCGCTACAGTTCTTATGGTGCTCCTAGTTCTGGCCACTAATTTCTTTACAAATCAGACGGCCGCAGTCCGCGCTCTTTCTATCGGTGATGCAGGCACTAACGAAGGCGTTAACTATGATGCTGGAGCACCCGTGGATAGCAGCCCGGTTATAGAGCTGCCAGAAATTTGGACACGCGAGCCTGGCCGAGTGCCGGAGGTGAGGAAGAAGAATTACGCTTTCACAATTTGCATCCTGTATGCCACCTTCTTCTCTTCGTTATCGATTATATTTATGCTGGTACGGTTTAAATTTGTTGCGTTGGTGTGTATGGTACTAACTATTTTCTACGTGATGCTGTTCGTGTTAATCGGAATGGATCCCCAGGAATATATGGCATGGGCTCACACGGCGCATCTCTTTCGATACTGCACCGCGACATCGGGAGTGTTAAATCAGTCCAGTGATTTAGTAAATATAACCTGACCCCCCGGGCGGTTAAGGAGATGCTGCTTCCTGATTGTCTCCTGCTGTACCCGCTATCTGGGAATAATAAATCGTTTACTTCTCTCTGCACTCAGAATCGTGCTCAATTCTTCCGTTACCCGTTTATTGTCCGGAAAATCATCAATTTGACCAGCACAGATCTTTTCGATTATCTCCCCTGGGATTGAGCGATGCTGCGCTACGTAGAGTTCATACAGAAGATCAATGATTGACTTGTAATTCGCTTTATCACTTTCTTTCATGGCATCAAAGTACTTCTCCCGATGTTCAAACTCCAGATAGAGCCGTGGATACCCGTTTCTGCGGAGCACGAAATTGAGCAACGCGCGGCTGAGTCGTCCGTTGCCGTCTGTGAACGGATAAATCGTAACGAATTTCGTATGGAGCAGGACAGCGAGTTCGAGCGGATGCAGCTTGCTTTTATTCGCTCGATACCAGGTAATCAACTCGTGCATAAGCTGAGGGATCTCAAACGGCGGTGGTGGCACATACCCTGCCTTCTCGATGTACTCTTTGGTACGGCGGTATTCACCGGACGATTCGGCAAGGTTACGCATGATTATGGTATGCATCTTCTTGATCAGCCGCTCAGAGACCTCGCCGGTGTACGTCGCCAGAAACTGATCGAGCTCTTCCACGTTTACGAGCTCGTACACCTCGCGGAGCGATTTGCCGCCTGGCGTTAGGCGATGCTCAAGCAGTTCTTCTGCCTGGCGAGCGGTGATCGTATTGCCTTCAATCGCCGTTGTGCCCTGAGCGTAGTGCACAAACACCGTCGTTTCGTACCGTTGAAATAAGTCGGGATATAACTCCTCGAACAGCCGGTAACCATACCGCAACTGCTCTAACTTTAACGCCCGTTTTTGGTCAAGGAACGCGCAGCGGAGTTTTTTCAGTCGTGACTCGGTGTACGTTTTTAACTTACTTTTTTCAAATTCAGTTAGCTTCTCCCTGAATGCGTCCGGGGTGATTTTACTCAAGCTGCCAACGTAGAACGTCAGAGCAGTAGTTGAACCGTTAACCTTTACTTTATCTTGCAAATAGAGATATCGATGTCCCTTAATGATCTTGATCTCTAATTTCATCATGGTAACTTATGCGTCACATAGAGTTATAAATAGTGCGGAAACGGGGAAACTTCGGCGAGCGCCGTTACTTTGCTTAAGACCGCTCGAACAGCTTTTAGCGGTCGGTGGCTTTTCATATCAAGGAAAGTAAAGAGCCGTTCGAAGGCCAAAAGCTTCTTTGGTGGTGCCACTAAAGCAAGGAGAAGTTTCGCACACGCGCTGGGGTGTTGGGGCTTTACTCTAAAAGTCTGAAAAATCATCGACTTTAGGAGCAAACATCATACTTTAGGAGCAGAGGGCACTTTGGGAGCAAAGCCGGGTGTTGGCAAAACTTTATATATGATACTTCCCTCTTACTTATGGTGGAGGTGTTGTATAGATGAGACTTGATAAATTAACCGTAAAGGCGCAGGAAGCGCTGCAGGAGGCAAAGAACCTTGCTGATACGTACAATCAGCAGCAGGTAGATGTGGAACACTTATTGTTAGCGCTGGTTGAACAGCCGGAAGGTATTGTCATTCCGATATTGCAGAAGATAGGGGTTGACATTGGCCAGCTCAAGTCACGTATTAACGAGCATTTAGAGTCACAGCCGCAGGTTTATGGCGGGGGCGGCGGCGTTGACCAGCTTTACATCTCGCCGCGATTGAATAAGGTGCTGGAAGCTGCGTGGAAGGAAGCGCAAGCGATGAAGGACGAGTACATGAGCACCGAGCACATGCTGCTCGCAATTGCCGATGAGACGGATGCCGGGTCGCCAGAGCTCTTGAAGGGACTGGGCGCGACCAAAGACAGGATATTCGAAGCCTTGACGTCTATTCGCGGCGGGCAGCGGATTACGGATCAGAGCCCCGAAGATAAATACCAGGCGTTGGAACGCTACACGCGTGATCTTACAGAACTCGCACGTCGGGGGAAGCTCGACCCGGTTATCGGCAGGAATGATGAGATCAGGCGGGTGATGCAGGTTTTGTCGCGCCGCAGGAAGAACAATCCGGTGCTCATCGGCGATGCAGGCGTCGGTAAGACCGCGATCGCAGAAGGGTTAGCGCAGCGGATTGTTAATGGCGATGTGCCGGAGACGTTGAAGGATAAGCGTGTTTTAGCGCTCGATATGGGCGCGTTAATTGCCGGTGCGAAGTTCCGGGGTGAGTTTGAAGACCGGCTTAAGGCGGTGTTAAAAGAGATTGATGAGTCAGCAGGTCAAATTGTCCTCTTTATCGATGAGTTACACACGGTTGTGGGTGCAGGCGCGGCAGAAGGCGCAGTCGACGCGTCGAATTTGCTTAAGCCCGCCTTGGCACGTGGCGAACTCCGCTGTGTCGGTGCGACCACGACCGATGAGTATCGGAAGTATATCGAGAAGGACGCGGCGTTGGAACGCCGATTCCAGCCGATTACGGTTCGCGAGCCGTCGGTTGAGGATACCATTTCGATCCTGCGCGGTTTGAAGGAGCGATATGAACTGCATCATGGCGTCCGGATTCAGGATTCCGCGCTGGTCGCCGCAGCTACGCTCTCGAGTAGATACATCACCGATCGATTCCTGCCGGACAAGGCGATCGACGTGGTTGACGAAGCGGCTTCGAAGTTGCGAACAGAGATCGACAGTATGCCGGTTGAGATCGACGAGGTGGAGCGCAAGATCAGGCAACTGGAGATCGAGGAGCAGGCGTTGAAGCGCGAGAAGGACAAGGAATCAAAGGAGCGGCTCGAAAAGATCCGGAAGGATCTGGCAGCGTTAAAAGAAACAAGTGACCAGCTCAAAGCGCGCTGGCAGAACGAAAAGGAGGTGATACAGCGCAGGAGAGCGATCAAGGAGAAGATCGACCAGACGAAGATAGAAGAGCAGCAGGCGGAGCGCAGTGGCGATTTAGAGCGTGTGGCGAAGATCCGCTACGGGACGCTGTTCGAGCTGCAAAACGAGTTGAACGCGCAGAATGAGAAACTGCAGGAGCTGCAGAAAGATCAGATGATGCTCAAGGAGGAGGTTGGTGCAGAGGACGTTGCCGAGGTGATTGCAAAATGGTCCGGGATTCCGGTCTCGAAGATGTGTGAAGGCGAGACCGAGAAACTGCTTCATATGGAAGAACGACTGAAGCAGCGTGTTGTGGGCCAGGACAAAGCGATTTCGTTGATCTCCAATGCGATTAGACGTGCACGAGCAGGTCTCAGCGATCCGAACAGACCCATCGGGTCCTTCATATTCTTGGGGCCTACGGGTGTCGGTAAGACGGAACTGGCAAAGGCGCTCGCAGAATTCCTCTTCGATGATGAGCGTGCGATGGTACGTATGGATATGTCGGAGTTCATGGAACGGCACTCGATTGCGCGGCTCATCGGCGCACCACCGGGCTACGTAGGCTATGAAGAGGGCGGATTCCTGACCGAAGCCGTGCGCAGAAAGCAGTACACGGTCGTTCTCTTTGACGAAATCGAGAAGGCGCACAACGACGTCTTCAATCTGCTGTTGCAAATTCTGGACGACGGTCGGCTGACTGATGGGCATGGCAGGACCGTAAATTTCAAAAATACCGTGATCATCATGACCTCTAACATTGCCACACCGTTTATTCAGGACTCGAGCGGCAAGGAACTGGAAGATAAAGTAATGGAAGCGCTGAAAGCGCGATTCAGACCGGAATTCCTCAATCGTATCGACGAGATTATCACGTTCAATCCGCTGGGCATGGCGGAATTGAAGCTGATTGTGGAGATTCAAATGCGGCATCTGCAAGAGCGACTGGCCGATAGGAAACTCACGATTTCCGTGAGCGATAGCGCAAAGGAACTGATAGCGAGTCAAGGATTCGATCCGGTATTCGGCGCGCGACCGGTGAAGCGAACAATTCAACGACTGATCGAAGACCCGTTATCAAAGAAGATTCTGGACGGCGAGTTCGGCGAAGGCGATACGATCAAAGCAGACGTCTCGGACGGAGCGATCGCGTTCTCGCGCGCTTAGGCGCTCCGTTCCCGTAGCAAGCAGTTTCGGCGAAAAGGAATCGTAAAGGGCTCGGCCCCCTTTTTTGGCCAGGAGAGTCGATAAGGGCAGGGGTTCTAGCCACTCAGCGATACAGCTCTTTTCGTCTTGCTTCGAGCATCTCGTTGTCGTGACCGAGGTACTCGGCAGCGGTCATCACAGTCACGTCGTTTTCAGCGGCACAGTCGTACACCTCGGGGATCCGTTCCTTATACTTCAGGTCACGCATAAAATGGTGCTCTACTATTAGGGTCCTCACCGCAGTCTCCGCTATGATCCGGTTGATATTCTCGATGGCCAGTTCCAGACTCTTCTGCGAGTACCGGAAGCCGAGCATATAGGTCATCGGGCCGTCCAGAATCAGGAGGTCTGGATTTTCTTTGAGGATGAAGTCCGCCTGATCCGCGACAGAAGGTCCCTCGACATCGCTGGTGAAGACCAGCTTCTCATCGCCACACGAGATGCTTACCTCGACCACGTAGCCCAGTCTGGGATTCGTGCCGTGATAGACCGCCGGGGAGAATGTAATGGTTGTCGAGCCGTGCGTGTATTCGTTTCCGTCTGCAATATCCAGGGACTTTGGTAGTTCGTCAAGCTGCTCAAGGAAATGAGCAGCACGGCCCGCTTGGCTCTTGTTGATCTTATCCGTCGGATGCTTGAGGTAAACGATCTTGCCTTCGTAGACTTCGGGCTCATAAGGGTCGTGGTGATCGTAATGGTAATGGGTAACGATGAGGACATCGCTTCGTGCTGCGTGGTCTTTTATAGCAGCCCAGCGCTCGGTCATCCGCTGCTCTTCGATCGGATGTGGCGGTAATCCGTATCTACTCGGCGCTAACGATACGCCCGGATCGATGAGCACGGCAATGTCGTCGGTCTCTACAAAGGTCGCCATAGACCGCACACCAAAGCTGTCAAACGCCAGCGGTTTTACGTTGAACATCGGATTCTCAGTATAAAGAGAGAGAATCTATTCAGCATAAATCTTTTAAAGGTTAACGCACTTATACGCTTTAATGGCATCAAAACCCTCCGTCTCCGGATGGATTTTGGTCTTCGCACTTATCAGTGCCGTCTGCTTCGGCGGCTGCCTCGAGCCGAGACCTACCGGGCCAGAAGAGGAGATATCGAGATTACAAACGGAGGCTATTGATCTATCGGACGTAGAAACAACTGCTGAGCTGCGGTTCATCGACTATTATTCATTACCTGCTCTGAACGTGAGCCTTCAAACCGCACAATACACACTGCCTTTGGAAACCGATGAGATCGCCAATTTCAATGAGTTCTCTAGGACAATTTCGTTGAACCCGGATGCGCTACGGCTATTGGAAACGAATGGGTTTGTCGTTATCAGTAACCCGTTCTATCCACAAACGGAGGATATTACAGTGCCTTATAACATCCTGAAGGATCGAGAGATACCTGTTTTTATCACCTCGGATTCGCTCTTGCATCTGTACCATATCCAATTTGACGAAACGCTGCGACAGGTAGAGGAACGCGAATTTTACGATATGATCTGGAATATCAGTATGACGCTGCTGAACGAATCACTGGCGGATTATAGCAGCAACACAGGCGATGTAAAAGAGGCAGCGCGAAGGAATGCCGCCTATTTCGCCGTTGGTCTGAGTTTGTTACAGCCTCGTGAAGATCAATTATGTACGGATGAATGGAACTGTAGAGATCCGGGTATAGCGAGCGCATATTTCGACCTTGAGGATTTGGCAACGTACAGCTTCGAGGTGCCTGATTTCGTTAAAGCGGACGTTGAAGCGGAACTGGCATTGATAGAAGAACATGCGGGCTTTGTGGAATCTCCTATCTTCAGATACGAGGAGGATTACTCGCAGTACGTCCCACGTGGCCATTATACCCGCAGCGAAATGCTGAAGAACTATTTCAAGGCGTTCATGTGGTACGGACGCATGAGCTTCTTGCTGAAAGGCGGCCCTGAAGGGATAGTCTCCGCGGAAGACGCGAAACTACAGACGATGGATGCGGCGCTTATCGCTTCGGAATTCACCGGCAATCAGGAATTGCAGGATAAGTGGGACAGAATCTATTCCGTAACGGCATTCTACGTCGGGCTTTCTGACGATTTAGGCCCATATGAGTATAGGGACGCACTGAATTCAGTGTTTACGGGGTCGTTCGAGCCGGCAGCATTAACCGAAGAGAGCGTGGACGATTTGAAAACAAAATTGGCTGAATATAGCGCGCCGCGAATATACGGAGGAACTGGCGATTGTGAGATTCCGCCGCCCTTCACGCCCGAGCAGGCAGATCAATGCCTGGAGGCAACCAAGGGATTTAGATTGATGGGCCAGCGGTTCATTCCCGATTCCTACATGTTCTCTAATCTGGTAGGGGCGTACACGGATGTCTATTTGGGTAATAAGGAGCCAAAACCGTTTACGTTCGTCATCTCAGGTGCCGGTCGACCGATACGGGGCTTTCCGCGCGGCTTGGACGTCATGGCGCTTTTGGGCTCCGATCGAGCACGGGAATTACTGGACGAGCTGGATGATTCCAATTATAAGCGATACGACGAGGCGTATAACGAATTAGAGGCTGAATTCAACGCGTTTAGCGATGCTGATTGGAACAGGAATCTATACTGGAGCTGGCTGTTTACGCTCAAGCCGTTGCTGAAGGAGTACGGGACGGGGTATCCGACGTTTATGCAGACAACGGCGTGGCAGGATAAGGAGCTTACCACCGCACTGGCCTCGTGGACCGAGCTGCGGCATGATACGATACTGTACGCGAAGCAGAGTTATACGATGGCGGAATCGGCGATGCCGATGCCGACGCCTGAGAAGAAAGTAGTCGGGTATGTCGAGCCGGTGCCTGAGTTTTACAATCGGCTGCTCGCGTTGACACGAATGACCACTGACGGGTTGGAGAGCATGGACGTATTGGACGAAACGTCGAAATATCGGCTAGAGCGCTTGGAGACGATTTTGGAGCGCCTGGTTGACCTCTCGCAGAAGGAATTGGAGAACGAGGAATTAACCGATGCGGACTACGAGTTCATCGAGAACTTCGGTGAGGAGTTGAATGACGTCATCGCGGAGGTGGATGAGAAGGCGAAGAAGACGACCATCGTTGCGGACGTGCATACCGATGCAAATACCGGGCAGGTGCTGGAAGAGGGCGTTGGGTATGTTGATATTATCGTCGTTGCGTACAGGGTTCCGGACGGTCGGGTATTAGTGGGTGCGGGGCCGGTAATGAGCTATTACGAGTTCAAGCAGCCGATGCAGGATAGACTCATCGACGAGCAATGGCGCGAGCTGCTGCAGTCAAAGCCACCGGAGCGGCCGGAGTGGTACGCTAATTTCGCGGTGTGAACGAGCTGCGCAACGGTTGAAGTGACGGAGAGTGAAAGGGTCCAATCTAACTAACGGGGCGATAGCGTAGAAAAAAGATCGTGCGGAACGGAGATTCGTTATAGCTCCCCAAACAGTTACGTATATATAGGTTGCGTAATGTTATGTATGCATATCACGGTGGTTAGTTGTGCTCATACGTGATGTGAGGTGAAGTGTATATAATGCAGAAGCTCGCTACGAAAAAAGCAGCACGGGAGAAGATCGGGCTTCCTCCGGGGACGCTCGTCCATGTGGGCGAGAAGAAGGCCGAAAAGATACGGATTAGCATTATTGACTATGATGAAGCGCACGTTGAAGAGAAGGAAGCGAAAACCGTTGAAGAATGCTTCCCTTTTAAGGATAAGCCCACGGTAACCTGGATCAACGTTGACGGCCTCCACGAGGTGGGCGTCATCGAGCAACTCGGCGCTCATTTCGGCATGCACCCGCTGCTGCTCGAGGATATTCTGCATACCGAGCAGCGTCCGAAGCTGGAGGATTTCGGCGCGTATCTCTTCGTCGTTTTGAAGATGCTCTATTTCGAGGAAGGGACACGCAAAATCTTGGCAGAGCAGGTTAGCCTGATCCTCGGCTCGGATTTCGTCATCTCGTTCCAGGAGCGGGAAGGCGACGTCTTCAAATATGTACGCGAACGGATCCGGAATAGTAAAGGTCGAATCCGCAAGGTGGGCGCGGACTATCTCGCGTACGCGTTGATCGATGCGATCGTTGACAACTATTTCATCATCTTGGAGAAGCTGGGCGAGACGATCGAGGTGATGGAGGAGGAGTTGGTGACGAATCCAATGCCCGATACGTTGCAGACCATTCACCATCTGAAACGCGAGCTGATCTATCTGAGAAAATCCGTATGGCCGCTGCGTGAGGTGATCAGTGCTCTGGATCGCGGTGAGTCGCCGCTGATACAGGAATCGACCGGTGTGTACCTGCGGGATCTCTATGACCACACCATCCAGGTCATTGATTCCGTCGAGACGTTCCGGGACATGGTCGCCGGGATGCTCGATATCTACCTGTCAAGCGTGAGCAACAAGATGAACGAGGTGATGAAGGTCTTGACGATCATTGCCACCATATTTATCCCGTTGACGTTCATCGCGGGCATCTACGGCATGAATTTCGACTACATGCCGGAACTCGGCTGGCGGTGGGGCTATCCGGCCGTCTGGTTCGTGATGTGTGCGATTCTCATTACGATGATCGTCTACTTCAGGCGGAGGAAGTGGTTGTGAGTGCGTAGGCTTCTGTAGGTGATAGGATTTCTATGAAGAAAATCGAAATGGTGGATCATACAAGATTAGAGCAATTGTTGATGGATGGTTACGTTGTAGTTGGACCTGTACTACATCTTTCGCGTATTAGACCCGAGGCAATCGACAAGATGGGGACTAAAACCCTCATAATGCTCAGACATCCATCTACTGGTCATCGGGTTAAAATGCTCACATCGGATGAACGTGCTATCGAAAGAGCCAAAAATCAGCGTCATTACCAAGAAGAGCCAATCGGTACCCTCGTCCACATAATTTGCGTTGCTCTTAGAGGTAGATCATTAAAGCATCGTGTTTTTCACTTAGATCAACTTGTAACCAGCCTAAATGGTTACTCGGGATGGGAGTTTAGGTTGGGAGACGTTGTTGGAACATTTGAAGTCGATATCAGGATTGAATCAACTGACCGGGCTGAAGCTGAAAAAGCTGTTGATAGCTTGCAAACTCTCTTGGATTATCTTTCGGTGCTTTTACAAGTCGGATTTCATATTCAACATTGCCATTATGCATTAATCCCCCGTTTTGGACCGACTATTTTAGCTGATCCTGAAGAAACAATGCTCCCTTTGATAACTACTGACGAAATTGATACCACAGCAGCCACTGTTTCGTCTGATTTGACTAAAGCTACGGCTGGCGGTTTGAATAAAGCCTATATCGGGTGTACCATGCCTAGCCGCCTTTCAATGCTCTGGGCAGCTGTGGAGCACGTATTTCGTGTTAAGCCTGAACAACTGCTTACAAATGATGAAGTAGAAAATCTACTTACCTATGCAGAGGGAATCGAAAGCCTTGAAAGTAATATTGAACGGCTGGAAAAGCTTAAAAAGGTATATTTGGACTTTGATGAAGAAACTAAAGATCCTAAAGAAGAAATTTTGGAGAAAATTAAAGAAACACTTTTGGACCCTAATCGATTATCCCTCATTAACCGGAACAAACGCATGGCCTATGCCATTGCGCCCATTATGGATATTAGTGTACAGGACGCTTATTCGAAAGTACGCACTGCTTCGCAACTGCGCGGAAAACACCTACACCAACTTTCAACAGAAGACTCGGAAAAATTGGAAGCTTCCGAGGAATTCTTGCAGGAGGCACTGTTACAGTATTTGGCACAGCAAAAAGAGACCCTAAAAGTGTGAAAGATCAGCAATAAATTTTAAAATCAAAATATCACCCGTACCAAACTAACGAGTATCCTTGGATTCTTCTTTATCATCTCTTTCAAAAATGCACGTTCACTGTACTACCCGTTTATACGCGTCCCGGTCCTTCGCCGACTCGATCAGCCGCCGGTAGCAGCCGTCGTGTTCAAGAGTCGTGGAATCACCGATTAAAACTAACTTCCGCTTCGCGCGCGTGATAGAGACGTTAAGCCGTCTCAAATCTCTGAGGAAGCCTATTTCACCTCTTTTGTTACTCCTCACAAACGATACGATAACGACCTCCTTCTCCCTGCCCTGGAAGCCATCGACCGTCTTTATCTCCAAACCTTCTACCCGGAGCAGTGTCTTCATGAGTGATACCTGATCGTCATAGGGCGAGATAACCGCGATTTCTTCCGGCGGTACACGCAGGCTTAGCAGGCGTTCTGCGATATCGCGTACCAATCGCGCTTCACCGATGTTCTCTTTCGAGGTCGAGCCTCTTCTCGTGCGCTCTGCGAACTCGTCACTGCCCTGCGTGTCGATGAACAGAAACGGCTTGAGATCGTCATCCTCAAGCTCCGCCAGTTTCGATTCCTGAAGTATATCCAGAAGATTCCGCCGTTTCACGTCTTCATACGCACGCAATTGGCCGTTATAAAACTCCTTATTCGGGAACGCCTCTATCTCCTCGTTCATGCGGTACTGGACTTCGAGCATCGCCCGTATCCGATCGCCGTACAACTGCAGAAGCCGCTCGAATAAGCTCCTGCCCAAGCCGCCGCGCTCCGCTTCCTCGTTCAGGACCGTCGGTGGCAGTTGCTTGTGATCGCCCGCCATGATGAACCGCTTCGCCTTGAGCACCGGTATCAAAGCAGACGGCTCCGTCGACTGCGTCGCTTCATCGATAACCGCGAAATCGAACTTCGCGCCTTTCAGTATCTCGGAACCCGCCGTGCTGTTCGTCGCGCACACCACTTCCGCATCCTCGATGACACTTCGTATCGCGCTCTCCTCCAGCTCACGCGCCATGCCGAATAATTTGTCCACCCGCTGCTTCACCACCAGCCATTTCCGCATGCCATTCAGCTTCTTCGCGGGTATGCCCCGTGTCGGCCTTCCCTGGCGTGCAAGCTGCATTATCGCTTCGTCACTCAAACCCCGTCGCCACCGCATCTCCGGCACGACGAACCCGCTCATACGCTCCTTCAGCTCGTACGCGCGCTCACGAAGCTCCTGTGCCTTTATGTAGTCGGAATCGCCCTGAACCAGATAATCCAGGCTCCTGCGCCGTAACGACGGGATGACACGAGCAGGATGCCCTATTCGCACCACGTTCACATCGAGCTTGTCCAGGCGCTCGACCAGGTTATCTACCGCCACATTCGAGTCCGCAGCCGCTAAAATCGTGTAGTTTCGCTTGACGAGTTGTAATATCAGCTCTATGCAGGTGATCGTCTTGCCCGTGCCCGGCGGTCCATGGATGAGGAAAAAATCCCGTGCCGCCAAGCATCGCAAGACTGCCTCCTGCTGGCTTTCGTTCAGTGCCTCATTACAGAATTCGATCGCCTTCAGCGCGGTAAACTCCGGCGAGGTGGTACCGAGCAATTTATCCTTGCGCCGTCTCGGCAGCCGTTTGAATTTATTCAACGCTTCTATCATCCTCTGAAACGTGATGTCATTGATAAACAGGTCTATTCGGAGATCTTTGCGGTACACAAAGCCCGGCGGTGCGTCGTCAAACGCGACCGTAATGGCATACAAAGTCTTCTCCGCAACCGTCCCCGTCGGATTATCGTCATCCCACGGTGCCGTGCCCGCCTTACTCACCAGAACGAGATCGCCAACCTCTATCTCGCTCTCCGGCAACGTCAAACCCGAGTTTTGCTTTCGAAATCGCACCAAGTGCTTCCCGCCCAGGCCCAGGTCTTGCGATTTACCCCGCATCCCCAGAAACGCTCTGCCCTTTGCCTCGCGTTCCCGAGCGCTCAGCCGTCGCATCTCCTCCTCATGCTGCCGCATCTGCTCCTCGCGTTCCAACTCCACGAGTTCGATGAAATGTCTGACGTATTCGTGCTCGTTCATTGCTTCCTTCTCGCTCGCACTGCCTACTATTACATAAGACGTGATACAGATAACTTCGAGAGACTAGAGAAATCAACGCGGACGATTCCGGGGATGCGAATCGGTCACGGGTATAGAGGCGTAGCGAAAAATGGAAAATTTTAAATAGCGAAAAAAATTTAGTACTAACTACTAAACGAGAAGGCGCGCGTATGGATCTAAAAGACTGTTTTGTAATAATGCCCTTTTCAACCACGGCCTCTCATACAGAAGACGAGTGGACAGCGATTTTTGAGGAGCTCTTTAAACCTGCATGGACTGAGTTCGTGGTTGATTGCTATAGAATAAAGGTACCCAGAGGTTCGATTACGAAAAGCATTATTGAGAAGTTATATGGTGCCTCAATGGTTTTCGCTGATTTAACCGATTCGAATCCCAATGTGATGTATGAGTTAGGTGTTCGCCATACCTTTAGAAAGCCGTCAATCATGGTTAAAGAACATAATAGCACAATTCCGTTTGACGTCAGTGATTATGCGATCTTCGAATATGAGAAAACACCTGAAGGATTAGCTGATTTAAAAGATCATATTCGTGCAGTCATTCAGAATATTGAGCAATTCCCAAATAAGTGTGATAATCCTGTGTGGGATTTCCTTCAAGTGAGTGAATTCATTGTTGATTATCACTGGAATAAGGAAACCATCAGGAAATTAGAGGCAATAAAGGAAGAGTTAGAAAGTAACTTAGAGAAATGTGATGGTCTTCTGGATGAGCTCAAGAACATCAAAATATTAGGGACCCCAAATTATAACCCAACGGATGACGTTAACCGCGTAAGATTAGAGAGGGCAATGGAATGCTTCTTCCCCACTATACGAAGCGACGCAATAACACATTTGAAGGTAACGCGATATGTCAATTTCCCCAAAGATGACTGGATTGCCTTTGATAAAATCGATAATTTCTATAAATGGTGTCAATTCTTCTCGAGTAATTTAGGCACGTATGAACTCGATGAAGCGGAGAAGGAGATAATAAAAAAGAAGAGGCGACTACTAAGAGAAGGTTTGAAGATCATTGATAATCGAATTTCAGAATTAGAATCGAAATGATCATGTATCGCATCGATACCCTCCCCGCTGCCGTACCCTTCGTGTGAGGTTTCATCTTGCTCGCGGCCCGCGCGTGAACGGCAGACACCAAGCAAGATGGGGGATTTATCGCGATATATATATGCAGCCTACGGTGATACAAACAGGTAGAAAATGAGGAATAAGATGACCTAACACATTGGCTCGTTGCTTGGTGCGGAAGGTGCAGCTCTTTGTTATCGTACCATTTGCGTCGAGGGTGCAGGTAGGTTCGCTTTCTTTAGCTCTACAGGACACAGGTAGCGAAACTCTCCTCACCATTCGGATTTTTTAGTGTGTCGGTTAGACGGTCGTATGAGAAGGAAGGCATTACGATGGCTGAGGGAACGCGGTATAGCGAAATTCTGGATAGACTGAAAGCCTTATCCGATCCAAAAGCCGTAGAGGGTATGGCACGGTTTGGAATCACCCCGGAAAACACCTACGGCGTCTCAATTCCAAATCTGCGGAAGATTGCTAAGGAACTAGGGACCGATCATCACCTCGCGCAAGAACTGTGGTCGTCCGGCATACACGAGGCAAAAATACTCGCGAGCATGATTGACGATCCCGAAGAGGTTACAGAAGTGCAGATGGAGCGCTGGATAAAAGACTTCGATTCCTGGGACATCTGCGACCAGTGCTGCAGCAATCTCTTCGACAAAACCGATCTTGCGTATCAGAAAGCGGTTGAATGGAGTGCACAGGAGGAGGAATTCGTCAAGCGAGCTGGATTTGTCTTGATGGCTGCGTTAGCGGTGCACGATAAGAAGGCAGAAGATAGAGCATTCTTGCAGTTCTTACCTTTGATCAAACGCGAATCCACTGATGCGAGAAACTTTGTGAAGAAAGCGGTCAATTGGGCGTTACGTCAAATTGGGAAACGAACTATCGTTTTGAACACAAAGGCGATTGAAACGGCGAAAGAGATCTGGGAGTTCGAAACAAGAAGCGCACAGTGGATCGCCGCGGATGCATTGCGGGAATTAACCAGCGAAAAGATTCAAAGGAGGTTGCTCCGGCAGAAATAGAGTAGAGGCGCGGCGTCCTCCAATAACGAAAGAGGGTCTCGAACCTTCCTCATCACACGGAAACTCCAAAGAACTTCTGTACGCTATCGAAACGACGGGTATATATAGCCTAACAACGTATGTATAGCTAACCATGGCTGCAGAGCCCGATGAGCAGAAAGTAATAACGCTCCATCGACCGGACTTACGAGAGAAAGTGTTCTTTTTCATCTCAGGGATAATCATAAGCGTTCCGTTTACCCTTTACATCGGCTCGTTCACCGACTATTTATGTGCCGTATCGGCGGTATCGCTCTTTTATGCCTCAATATGCACAACCGCGATCTTCACGCCACTCATCGAGGAATTTGCAAAAGCGTATCCGCTCTTTTATCGCCACGGAGAAACGGAGCGCTCTATCTTTACGCTCGGGTTTCTGGTGGGGTTAGGATTTGGTATCTCCGAGTTTCTTGTCTACGTATTTGTGTTAGGGACGCCAATACCGATCAGATTGCCGGGGCCGTTCTTCCATGCGGCAAGTACCTCAATTACCGCCTACGGCATTGCGATGAAGCGCCCCGTAGGATTTTATCTAATCGCAGTGATGCTCCATTTCGCAAATAACTTCGCCGCATTATTTGGTGCCGTCTGGTACGTCGGTGGATTTGGCACCGTAATACTATCTTATTTTCTCTCGTGGCATCTCTACCGCAAAACGTCAGATCGGTTCATCGCGTACTAGCTCGTAGCACGCCGGAGACGGGGTTCTTTACTTAGATGCTCTAGAGCTAAAGCACGCATTCAACTCAATTATAGTCAAAAACCAAACAATTCATACTTAACACCCTCGCCTAGAAACCGCTCGATCCAGCCATGTGCGAAACTAAGCCGGG
>JAFGHB010000019.1 GCA_016930255.1 Methanomicrobia archaeon
ACGGCACGTCAGAAGGCCTGCCGGTTGATAACTGCACGTGCAAGGAGCACAAGTACGAGTCCTGGCTCTGGAACACGACCACCGAAGCGTACGATCCGTTCACCGTGCTCTTAACGGTAACGGACGACGGCTGTCCGGAGGAGACGAACTCGACCGAGTTCCCCATCACCGTCTATATCGCCGGTGATGCAAACGGTGACGGCGAGGTGAACATCATCGACGCCGTCTGGGTCGGCAAGCACTGGCGTGAAGAATGTCCTGCGCCTGCAGATCCCGAAAATCCCTGCGCTACTGAGTGCACCGGCTACCTCTGGTTCGCAGAGCAAGACGAGCACTGGGCGCAGAAAGACGGCGCGGACCTCAACAACGACTGCGAGATCGACATCCTCGATGCCGTTGTCATCGGTGCGAATTGGAGGCATACTGCGTGGTGATACTAGAAAGGAGGTTAAAAAGAATGAAAAAATGACGAGTAATAAAACGGCATTGGTTGGCACTATAATACTGGTCGTGCTGTGCATAATACTGTCACAGCCCGCACTTGCCGCACCGGTGATCAGCGTTATACCTTCACAGCAAACGGTCTGGCAGGGTGATAACGTTACCGTGAACGTCACGGTCGGGCCCATGGGCTCTGAGGTGATGGGCGCACAATATGATCTCTATTTCGACCCTCTTCTGTTGAATGCGACTGAACAGGTAAGCGGCTCGTTCCTCAGCCAGGACGGTGCAACAACCATGGTCGTCACCAACGAGTTTAACAATACCCTTGGCCTGGTCGGCTATGGCGAAACTCGAATGGGCATCGATTACGGGGTCATCGATTCCGGAACCCTTGCAACCATCACGTTCAAGGCGATGGAAGCGGGTACAAGCAGTTTAAGTTTGAGCAATGTGCTCCTAAGCGACCCGTTGGGCGGGAGTATTTCCGGTATTCTGGTCAATGGCGGGACCGTGGAAATCAAAGGAACGCACTTCAATATCTCGGGGTCTGTCACGTACGAGGACGGCACTCCGGTGTATAATCCAAACGTGACGATAACAAATCTCAACACGGGTGAGGTTATGCGTGCAGACGCCAATGGAAGCTCGAACTACTACCAGCTCTTAACGAATTTCGCGCACGTGGGTGCGGGAGACGAACTTCAATTTTATGTCACTGACGACATCGGGAACGCCACGCAGGTAAACCACGAGGTCTCGCAAGCAGAGATGGACGTCGGCGGTTTTGTGCAAAACTTCACCCTGTATCCGCCCGACCTCACGCCACCCCTCATAACGAACGTCAGCGGCGTATCAACCGGAAAAGATTCTGTTGTCATCGCGTGGGAGACCGATGAGCCGAGCGATAGCGTGGTGAAGTACGGTACGCAACCTGAAACTTACATCGAAACGGCCTCTAACGCATCGTACGTAATGCAACACAGCTTCACAATCGCCGGGCTCCGCCCGAATACGACCTATTATTTCGTGGTTAACAGCACCGACCCGAGCAGCAACGCCGCACAGAGCCCGGAATACAACGTTACCACATTCGCCGAGATCTTCATCAGCATCGGCAACGCAAGCACGTTGGCAGGAGAGATTGTTACCATCCCGATTGTCATTCGTAACATCATCAACGTCGGAATTGTCGACATACGCCTCGAATATAATCAATCGGTAGTTCACGTGATCGCGGTGGACGAGAGCGATTTTGATTTCATGGATGCTTCTATTGACAATGCCTCAGGCGTAACACGCATAGGCGCATACCAGATCGCTTCAGCCGGGTTGAATGAGCAGGTCCGTGTTGCAAACGTCACGTTACAGGCCGTTGGAAACGGAGGGGAAGCGTCCGTTCTCGGAATTCGGGTCCTCGAATTGAAGGAGGCAGGTCCTGAGGAAAACACGATCCCCGTAACCGTGGAGAACGGAACGTTCAGTATAACAGAACTCACACCACCCGTGGCAACAAACCCAACTGCGAACCCGGCATGCATTCCTGAAGATACCGACTCAGATCCGCGGTGGGGTGAGACCTCGCTTTTGAACGTCACGGTAACCGACGATTGCGGCGTTGCGAGCGTTGTCATCAACCTCTCGGCACTCGGTGGCTCGCCAGAGCAGTCCATGACGCGCATCCCCGGCACGGACGTCTGGACCGTAACCATTCGTGCAGCAGAAGGGTCGGCGCTGTGCATTAATGAGAGCTACATACTCCACAATCTCACGATTACCGCGACCGACATATTTGGGAACGCCAACGCATCTACTCAGATCCAGGTGACGGCCATGCGGAACGGCGATGTGAGTGAGAACGGGGAAGTGAGCCTGTATGACGCGATGTATCTCGCAAAGCATCTGCTTGGCAAACCCGAATTCGAAGCGATGAACGAGGCAATAGGCGAGGTAAGCGGGAACGACGCGGTAACACTGTACGATGCCATGTACCTCTCAAAACACGTGCTTGGTGAATCAGGCTTTGAACTACTGCACTGAATGAAAGGAGGTGAAAGAAAGAAGAATGAAAAAGACGCAAAAGGAATCGAAAAGGAACCCAACAGGTGGCCTGAGGTCAATTGGAACAGTGGTAGCTCTGATTTTTCTCATCGTCGCGCCGGCTGCTGCAACGACACTATCGATTGATGACATCTTTACCACGGCCGGTGAAGAGACCACAACCCACATCACGATCACCAACGCGATCAACCTCGGCGTAGTAGATATTAATCTCACGTTCGACCCATCGCTGGTTCAGGTAACTGCCGTTACGAACAGTGATCTTGACTTCCTTCACGCGGTGGTAAACAATGCCACGGGTGTTGTCCGGATAGGTGGAATGGACTATGGCGATGGCGTGAACGGCGATATCACGCTGGCGGAACTCACGGTTAAAGCGGTTGGTGAACATGGTGATACCGGTGCACTACAGGTGAGCATCAACGAGCTAAAAGAGGCGGGCACCGTTGAGACTTCGATACCCGCGACGGTTGAAAACAGCATGGCATACATCAACCTCCCTCCCATTGGCTTTGGCATCTCGGCGCACCGCTATAATAACGTCCACTCACCATTTCAGAGCATCGCGGTCTTCGACGCTTCCCGTTCTCATGATCCCGACGGTGACGCGATCACCGCTTATGCGTGGGACTTCGGAGACGGCTCCGCTTCCGCAGGAGAAACCGTAGAGCATGCGTATAAGAGCTATCGGTGGGCAGACGGGAGTTATGAACCTTTCTACACCGTCCTTGCGGTTAGCGACAGCGGGGGACTGTTGAATACCACCGTCATACCGATTGCCGTGTATATTCCCGGCGATGCAAATGGCGATGGGGAGGTCAACATCCTCGATGCGGTATGGATAGGGAAGCAGTGGCGGACAAGCTGTAATGCACGTGTGTCCGGCGGCTACCTCTGGGACGATCCGCAAGCAGACGGGGCTGACCTGAATAACGACTGTATCGTCGATATCCTGGACGCCGTCATTGTGGGTGCTAATTGGAGAGAGACAGCATGGTAAGAAAAAAAATCGAAAGCTTTTTTATATCGAATGATGCTATATCGCATATCGATCGGCAAGAGCCCGGTAGGGCGCATCGAAAAGACGCTCGATAACGAACTGGAGTAAATAAAGCGAAAAGAAAGGTGATGTGATGAAAAATGAACAAAAATAGGCTAATAGTGACTGGATTGGCAGCGTTCGTTCTACTCTTTGGGGTAGTGGCGGGTATGAGTGTGCAGGCCGCACAGGGAGCGAGTATCAGCGTGAACCCTGCAAGCGTTAACGCTGAGCGGGGAGATACGTTTACGATCTCCATCACCGTGGATCAAGCCGGCGCTGAACTCTACGGTGCTCAATACGTCTTATATTATGACCAGAGCATACTCAATGCAACCGCGCAAGCGCAGGGGACGCTTTTAAGTCAGGATGGCAAGACCACGACTGTCGTGGCAAATGTGATCAATAACTCGCTCGGAAAACTCGAGTATGCAGAAAGTCGAATGGGGGTCCCGGAAGGGGTGACCGCCTCTGGCGTATTGGCGACCGTCACCTTCGAGGTTATTGGTACCTCAGGGACGAGTCATCTTGTCTTTAGTGATGTCAAGCTCGTTGACTCGGATGATCCGCCTAATGAGCTTAGCCCGGTCACGAGAACGAACGGAGTCTTCTCGGTGAAATATGAGGGTGGTGATACCTCCTCATCCTCCTCCTCGTCCTCGTCGTCTTCGACGCCACCTTATCCCTCCGTGAACCCGATCACCGTTGAACAGGCGTACGAAACGCTGCAAGAGGAACCTGGCGACTTTATTCTTCTGGATATCCGCACGGCGGAGGAGTATAGCAGTGAACACATCGACATGCCCGGACTCGAGGTACTGAATATCCCCGAGACTAAGGTGGCAACGAGACTCGAGGAACTGGATAAAACGAAGCGGATTATGGTTTACGATCAATCGGGCAGTGGGAGTAAAGCCGTGTGTGATGACCTCGTCGAGCAAGAGTTCGAGGACGTTTACAACATGCTCGGCGGCTTCGACGAGTGGAAGAAGATGCATTATCCTACAACTCTTCTGGCCGGGCCCACACCAACGAGTACCGTATCGTCTAGTGCAACCCCAACTTCTTCCTCACCAGATGCCTCATCTGTGCCCATCGCACAGCCTTCTGCCACCACTGGCACTGAAACCAACCAGACTTCAGCAGAACCATCGGGAGCGATACCGGGCTTTGAAGCGCTCTTCGCGCTTGGTTGCATACTCGTCATAGCCGTTCTCACCCGTAAAAAGAACAGAAGGCGTCGTGGAGAATGAAAAGAACTCTCGCCATTGTCTTCGCGGTCATCGTGCTCTGTAGTTTTGCACCGATTGGTTGTGATACGTTAGCAGCCCGCGAACAGGCATCGAGTGCGTCAATAAGCATCGAGCCATCGAGTATAAACGTAAAAACCGGAGAGAACTTCACGGTGAATGTCTCGCTTGATCCGAACGGCGCTGAAATAATGGGTCTTGAATATATTATCCTCTTTGACACGACGCTGGTGACCGCAAGCTCCGTAACCCCGGGGGATTTTTTCGACGGGTTCACCACGATGTCATTCGGGGAGGGTATTAACAACTCGCTCGGTCTCATTGATTATGCAGAAGCTATATTTGATGAGGGGTGTGTTACCACCCAGGGCACGGTTACCAGCATTGCATTTCAGACCACCGGCGCTCCAGGCAGAGCAGGGCTCCTTTTTCAAACGGCTACGTTAAGTAACACGACAGGATATAAGATCCCGGTGACCATCAGCAATAGCACCTTAGAAATAGAAACACCGCCTTATCCGTTCCTGATTTGCGGCTATGCGTTTTACGATGACGGAACTGACTGCAAAAATCCCACGGTGGCGATAACGAATCTTAACACCAGCGAAAGCTGGAGCGCGGAAACGTCAGCTTCTTCTCACTACTATCAGCTTTCGCTCACGCACGGTCAGGATATCTATGCCGGGGATATATTACAGTTCAACGTTACGGGCCCCTACGGCAGCGAACCAAACGTCACCGAGCATACAACAACCCAGGAAGAGGTGAATAACGGTGGTCTTTTCAACTTCAACATCACCCTCGAAAACGAATCGGTTAGCTTTGACACTGGCGCGTCAGACGATCCTTATCCCAGTATTAGTGGCGTGCATAACGGAACGATTAAACCTGACCGTCCAATAGAGGCTAACACGATATACACGTATTCTTGCCCAGGCACTGGCGGCCATATCGAATATGCCCGTCTTTGGGGCGACGACGTCGATGCAGTAGCAACGTGGGCCGGATACGAAGGTGACTGGCATAACCTTACCTTCAACACGATGTTCGTACTCAATCCGGGTAGCGCTTATAATTATACCATTCGTACGGACTCGTATCCCCAGATTATCCACGTGCCTCCGGCAGAGGCACAACATAACGTGACGGGAGGGGCCATCACGTGCGACGAGTTCAGAGACGCAAATGGCCTCATGCACGAGGGGTGGATACCGGCGTTCAGGCTGTGGAAAGAGGAAGGCTAACCATAAAAAATGAAGAATGTGGTGAGAGTCTTGTTGCTCATCGGTATCGCAGGCATTGTCGTGCAGATGGCTTCAGCGGCAACGATAAGCGTTGAACCGTCCTATCGACGTGTTTCGCCCGGAGACGAATTTACGGTGAATATCACCGTGGATCCGGAGGGCACCGAGATGTACGCCGCTGACTATACTCTTCACTTTGATACCCTCGTATTGCAAGCGATCAGCCAAACCAAAGGGCCATTTCTCGGCGATAATACGCTCATTGTATCGAATGAACTCAACAATGTGCAGGGTATCATCGATTATGGCGAATCGAGAAAGCTCCCTGAGACCACCGGGGTAACGAACCCCGGGGTACTCGCAACGTTGGAATTTGAAGTACGATACCCAGGTATGAGCGAGCTTCGATTCGAAGAAGTCACCCTGAGCGATTCTGATGGCTCTAAAGTTGACGATGTTAACACAACGAACGGAACCGCTGAAACGACGGATTCACAGCCAGCCCAACCATTCCTCGTTTACGGGTACGTCTTTTACCACAATGGCAGTTCATGCGACGACCCCTTTGTTACTATCACAAATCTGAACACGAGCGCGGTATGGTCTGCGGAGAGAGATGAAAGCGCTCACTACTACCGGCTCACGCTTTCCGCACCCGCTCATGTAGCTGCCGGAGAGGTATTGCAGTTTAATGCCACTTCTCCTGACGGCCGTCGATCGAATACAACATCCTGCGAAATCTCGGCGGATGATGTAGCGAATGGCGGACTGTTCAACGTCAATCTTACCCTGGCCGCACATGATATCAAGGTCTCAACCGATTATGCCGGCGCGGTGAATGGGGTAACGATTACCCGCGATGGCACGGACGTCGTAGGAGCCGATGAGAACCTGACGCGGGGCGAGACCTACAAGATCCGCTACACGATCGTGAACGATGGCAATGAGAATGAAACGGTAAACATAACGGTCAAGGCAGAGAATGCAACGTGGTCCGAGGTTATAGACACGCATACGTGGACGATAAAAGTCGGCGAGTCTAAAACGGCTACCGGAGATCCCTGGGATACCACGGGACTCGCGCCGGGCGCGTACACGATTACCGTCAACGCGAGCATCCCTGAAGATATCGATTGGTCGAACAATGAGCGAACACGGGTTGTTAGGCTTGCAGTACCCGCACCGCCCGGTGGCCCAAATATAACGTCGTGGGATCCGTTCGAAACTGAGATAGCCGACGATGCAGGTGCGACGCGAACGTTTACTATCACCATCAATCAAACGGTGGACGTGACGTGGCTGATCAATGGAACGATTATGCAGACGAACACGAGCGTGCCCGCCGATACGCCCTGTCGTTATACTAATACAAGCGCTCTGGCAGGTTACTGGAACGTATCAGTCAGCGCCACGAATGCGAACGGTACTGCCCGACTGACATGGTGGTGGACGGTGACCGATACGACTCCGCCAACCGTGGTGGCAACAACACCCCTCGCGGGCGAACTGAACGTGTCGGTGACCACCGCTATTACTGCGACCTTCAATGAGCCAATAGACGCTTCTAAGCTGAATAACGCGACCGTTCGCCTTGAGAATAGCACCGACACCATAGCGGGCATGGTTACTTACGACTCCGTAACGAGAACCGTCGCGTTTGACCCCGCGCACGACCTCGAGTACAACGAAACGCACACGGCAACGATCACAACCGCTGTACAAGACCTCGCAGGGAACAACCTGTCGTCCGTATTTACCTGGAACTTTACGACCTCAGCACCACCGTCAACTAGGGTATCTATTGCAGATGTTACCGCGGCGCCGAATGAAAGCATTACGGTGCCACTCATGATCGAGCACGTGACGGCCCTAGGCTCAGGCACGATTGACATTTCCTATGATCCCGCGGTAGTTCACGTTACCGGGGTGACGAACGGAACGGGGAATGCCCTGAAGGTTCAGGCCTGGAACGTTGATAATGCTACCGGTATCGTACATATCGTCGCCTGGGATGCTACGGCACCGCATAGTGGCAACGTCATCTTTGCCAACGTCACCTACAAAGCGGTCGGAAATGAGACCGACGTCAGTCCATTGAGCATAACCGTGCGAAATTTGGAGTATTATGGCAACTATTCGCCGATCCCGCATTTCGTTAGTAACGGGTCGTTCACCATCCAGGACGCAACTGAACCCACGTATATATGGATCGCGAAGCCTGAAGCTGGCACGACCGGCGAAGCCGCCACGGTGAGTATCTTCGTGACCGATAATGTCGCTGTTACGAACTACAGCATAACCGTCGATGGCGGCGAATATACGATGACAAAGAACGGCGACTACTATAACTATACCATTGCCGTTCCACTGGATAGGGTAGCGGACATCCACTACAACTGCACATTCAAAGACGCTGAAGGGAACGCGAATAGTACCGAAACCGTTACCCTGCAGGTTACGGACAACGATCCGCCCGAGATCAGTGGTGTAACTGGGAATACCAGCACGACAACGGGCGAAGACGTGCCGATCACTGCGCAATTCCGCGACAACATCGGAGTCACCGACGCGCGCCTCTTCTACAAGCCCGTCGACGGCTACTGGCAGTCCGCGGCCATTGCGAATAACACCCCGTATAACGTCCCCGTTGCGAGCGATAAGATCGGAGAGATCTTTTATTACCTATCGATCGATGATGCCGAGTCAAACGGCCCGGTCAATTCCTCTACCTTTACTATTACGGTTACCGACAATGATAAGCCAACGATGGTGCTCACGCTCTCCCGAGATACGATCCTTAACGACAACGGCCGGTTACGGCCTCCCGGCACTAACCACACACGCCTGAACGTTACCGCGATTGACAACCTGCCCGAGGGGATCGCCAGCGTTACCGTCAACCTCTCCGCACTCAGCCTGTTCGAGAGCCAGCCATTGGAGCGGATCGCTGGCACGGATGTGTGGACGGTAAGCGTGAACGCGCCCTACGAGACCGGCGTCAATCTCACGAACGAGCTGATCGTTAACGTAACAGACACAGCCGGTAACGCTAATACGTCTGCAATTTCGGTCACGGTGCTGAGGCGGGGCGACGTTATGCGTGACAATGTTATCACCTCCGGAGATGTGCTGTACATAGCAAAGTACCTCGTGGGAAAGGAACCCGCACCTGATTTGCTTGTCGCCGACATCGTGCCGGCAGAAGGTGATGGGCGCCTTACCTCGGGCGACGCGCTCTACATAGCTAAGCACTTGACATACCCAGAAACGATACCGGCACCATAAGATCGAGCAGAGCGAGGGAGGCACTCATTTGCGCAGGTGGGTGCGTGAATGAATATCGCTACGCTCTCCATCCAAGGAGAAAGTGAACCAAAAATGAGACGAATGGCAAGAAGGATCGGGCTGCTTTGCCTTGTACTCGCCGTGCTCGTATTGCAGGTCGCTGCACAGACGGCGATTGTCAGTATCGGCACGGTCAAGGTAGCGCCGAATAGCAGCGTGACACTTCCGCTTATAATCAGTAGAGTGATGAATCTCGGCTCAGGCACGATTGACGTTTCCTATGATCCCGCGGTCGTTCACGTCACCGGGGTGACGGACGGAACGGGGGATGCTCTGAAGGTTCAGGCTTGGAACGTTGATAATGCTACCGGTATCGTGCAAATCGTTGCGTTGGATGCCGCGACACCGCATAGTGGTACGGTAATTTTTGCCAATGTTACCTTCAGCGCAGTCGGCGAGGCAACGCAAGAAAGTCCGTTGAACATCACCGTGCGAGATCTGGGGGATTATTTCAATTATACAGAAAATCCACGTTCGGTAACGGTAACCAACGGGACGGTTACGATCAGCCAATCTGAAGAGCCAACGCCGAAACCCACGTCTGGTGGTGGGGGCAGGAGTGGGGGAGGTGACGGCCTGTTTTGGTTCACTTCGCCAAGCCCCACGTCCACCGAAACACCGCTCGAAGAAACGGTAACATCAACACCCGGTGAACCACCCAGCCCAACGGGGACACCACCCGTCACGTCCTTGGCACCGACGTCAATCGCTTCACCCGCACCACTAGCAGAGATAACGGAGATTCCCAGGCTGCTCATATTGATTGCGATCGCCATCTCCGTTACGCTGGTCGTATTGGGCTATTTCATGAAGAAACGGAAGGACCGGAGAAATGTATAACTATACGAGCAGAATGGGCTTGCATCAGCAGATAATACACGAAAGGTACTTCACAACGCTCGATGGAAATGGCAATGCCATGTCGAGTGTCATTTTTACGTGGACGAGCAGTAATGAGAACATCGGCACCGTTAACGATACTGGCTTATTTGAAGCGTTTACCTCTGGAACTGCAACTATTAGCGCTGCTCATGGGAGCGTAACAGGAACGGCAACAGTAACGGTAGTTGATGGAGGTGGAGATGGCGATGGAGGGGACGGTGGTAGCAGCGGGGGCTCAAGTGCGAAAGTTACCCCGACGCCGACACCTACACCCACCCAAACGGCTCCCACGGTGACGAAAGCATCGCGATCCGTTCCTGTGCTGAATGCCGGCGAGGAAGTTGCGATGGTATTCGAAGGTATGGATGTTTCACTGCTTACGCTCAAAGCAGATACCACGGTAAACGAAGTAACGGTGACAGTGGAACGCGTGGAAAAGGCTGTTGATATCCCAGAACCTTCAGGCATAGCCTACGCTTATCTTGATATTACCCTCGAAAACGCCGAGAGTACGAGCATAGAAGGAACGGTTGAGTTCAAAGTGGCGAAATCGTGGGTCATTGATAACGATATAAACGATACAACGATCACGCTTAGCCAATACAATGAGGGGAATGGATGGACTACGCTTGCTACTTCCAACGTTTGGGAGGATAATACCTCTGTTTTTTTGGAGGCTGAGATCCCACACTTTTCGCTTTTCGCGATAACAGGTGAGAAGAAAGAGAAGAACGAAACGGCAACTCCTTCGCTGGCTTCTTCTCCAACAACGACATCAACACAAACGCCTGTGGCAACGCCAACCGCACCGCCTAGTCCTCACGAAGGAACACCAACACCAGATGCTGACGAGACACTTCTGTCAGGATTTGATATACTTTTCGCCGTTTGTGGGTTACTCGTTGTCGTTTACACTGTTAAGAGGAGGAAAAAATAAAATGAAACGAACTATGATATTTGGATTTACGTTGCTGCTTCTGCTGTTGGTCTGTGCAACGGCTCTCGTTCATGCAGATCCAACAACGGAAGTGCGCGTGATAAAGTATGCAGAGAACGGAACGATCGTAAACGAAACGACGCTAACGTACCAGTGGATGGAGGGCAATCTGCCAGTGCTCGGGGATGGTGTCACGCATTACTACCATCAGGGCCCGGTCTTTGAAGGTGATAAGTGGGACCCTAACGAGACGACGAACTTTAAGGATAAAGGTGCAGTGAAGGGAACGGACGTAAAGGATTTGTGTAAGCTCGTCGGAGGCATGGAGCCTGATGATGAAGTGATGATTCACGCGCCAGATGGCTACCACGTGGAATTTGGCTACGCAAATGTCTACGAGCCGCCGCCTCGCCAGGGTCCAATCGGTTTGTGTTGGTATTGCGGCGAGGATAGTGATGTTGGGGAACGGCAGGGAGCGGGGTATCCGCCAGACTACGCGCTGGGCATGCGGCTTGTCTTCTTTGCTGACACGAGCACGAATACGGAGGGCACGCACGTATTTGGCAACTGGGACATGCACGAATGCCTACCTGAAAAGACGCACCATTTCTATGAACTCTACCCCTCGACCAACGGATTTTCAGTGAAATGGGTCGATGAGATTCGGATCTACACGGGCGGGTATACCGGTGAGCACGGTGATCCTGCCAAATCGATGCCCACACCGACGCCTCAATCAATACCCGGCTTTGAGATCGCCATTGCCCTCGCAGGTTTGGCAGTGGTCACGTATGCGTTACGGAGGCAAGATAGATGAGCGAGGGTCGTAGCGTCTCTAGATTGGTTCTCATCGCCATTGCAGTGGTCTGTATCGGCGCTCTAGCAGCAGTTGCGTATCTCAATCCGTTTGGAGCGCCGGAAGAGCACATCGATTGGAATGTGACGCTGATTGGCAGCGGAGGCGACGCGCGAGTCCTGACATTTGATGAACTCAAAGCACTGCCGCCCTATGAGGGTTATGGCGGATTCTTTACCACGGTGGGGATTGTAAATGGCCCCTATAAATGCAAAGGGGTTCCCATAAAAGAACTCGGCGAGCTCGTTGGTGGAATTGATGCCTCAAACACCGTTTGGGTTTCGGCACCCGATGGCTATTTAATGGCCTTCAGCTACGATCAGGTCAACGGCAATTTCCGCACGTTCGACCAAACAACGTTTAGAGAAGTGCCACACGACGAACTGACGATGATCCTGATGTATGAGCAAGATGGTGCACCACTCTCCGACTATGATGGGCGACCGGTCAGAATTGCGATCGTCTCCGCGCGCGGCGACTATCTCACCGAAGGCTCTTACTGGGTGAAATGGGTGGATGAAATCGAAGTGCGGACACCAGCGAGTACGAACACTTCATAGAAACATGATCAAAATGAAATACCATATCGCGATGGTACTCATTGCTGCGGTGGTGCTGAGCGCAGCCTGCATATCGCCAGCGCAAGAAAAGAGTAAAGTGAAAGTGATCTATGCAGGGAGTTTGATTATCCCGTTTGAGGAGATGGAAAAGGCGTTTGAAAGCGCACATCCCGATGTGGACGTGCTGCTCGAGGGGCACGGGAGTATCCAGGCGATTCGGCATATAACCGAGATACATGAAGAGTACGATGTACTTGCCGTTGCCGACGACTCCTTGGTGCCGGACATGATGTATCCCGAGTATGCGGACTGGTATGTGCGATTCGCAACGAATCAGATGGTAATTGCGTACACCGATAAGAGCCTGTATGCCGATGAGATCAACGAATCAAATTGGTATGAGATCCTTGCCCGGCCGGATGCGGCATTTGGGTTCTCAAATCCCATGTTCGATGCCTGTGGCTATCGAACGCTGATGGTGGTTCCTCTCGCTGAATTGTATTACGAAGATGATACGATCTTTGACGAAGTGATTGGAAGCAATTTCGAGCCTCCGATACCGATGATCGAAGAAAACTGTGTTTACACAGTGGTTGCACCTGAAGTATTTGAGCCCCGGGGGGATAAACTCGCGATTAGGGGAGGAAGTGTGCAGCTCTTAGCACTGCTCGAATACGGCGGTATTGACTACGCCTTCGAGTACAAGAGTGTGGCTGAGCAGCATGAACTGCGCTACGTGGAGTTACCGCCAGAGATCGATTTGAGCTCACCAGAATACAGCGAGAATTACAAGAAGGCCAAGGTTAATCTCGGCTTTCAGCGTTTTTCGTCGGTCGATATCGAGCGGATTGGTAGACCAATTTTCTATGGGATAACCGTCCCGAAGAACGCGCCGAATCCAGAACTCGGGCAGGAGTTCGTGAACTTCGTGCTCAGTGAAGAGGGCCAGCGCGTACTCCGGAGTACGAATCAGCCCACGATACCTTCCGAAGCAGATAATGTGAGCGCGCTACCGGAAGAACTACGAACTGTGGTGACCAAAGAGATAGAAAACTAGAGGGCCCAAGAGAATGAAATTACTGTCGAGTTGGTCAGTAAATCGGGTACCGAGCTTATCGCGCTTATTACCAAGCAATCTCGTGCTGAGCTCAAACTCCAGCAGGGCGACACGGTCTATGCAACCTTCAAAGCGACCTCGGCACACGTAGTGCGCGAATAATTGTATTCTGACATTCCAGCAAAAACGCCGCGGGAAAACTATGGATAATCTTCCATATCGTACCTTGTACGCGCCTCCGCCAGAGAAAAAAGCATAAGTTTTTATATACCAATTGGTATATCTATTGATAGGAGGTGGTAAAAAATGACTGCAAAAATCTATGTTCGAGAGCGAACGAAAGTAGGAAGTGGCGTCAAGCAGCCAATGTTCAGGGTTGTTGCCGTAACGAATAAAGCAGGTGATGGCACACACCTGAAGATCGAGGGGACTCACTTCAGAAAGACCGAGCTTGAACAGATTGCAAAGGATGTTGGTGCCGAGCTTGTTTATCTCCATGCCGTGCCTGAAGAGGAGCGAGGCAGCAAGAAAGAGTGATGGGGGATAAACCCCATTCATTTTTTTTATACTATCTATCTATGGAGAAACTGAATGGAATCATTGAGCGAAGCGGATATTTTTGAGGCGGCGGTAAAGATCCTGCTCGGTGTTGACCGGTGCATCACCATCCATTTCATTGCGGGCTCAATTGCTATACAATTTCCCACCACACGGAAACTGGCAGACTATCTCAACGTACCGCACTACTATATACTCCCCTATTTCGCAATGATGGAGAAGGAGGGCTTGATTACCCGGGTTGAACGGGTGGGCATCTCGACGACTCCGAAAGGGACGCGCAAATTAATCGAATACCTGGCGAGCACCACGTACAGGGAACAGACCGAAGAACTTCTCGGACACGAACTCTTCAGTGAGCTCCAGAAGAAAACCGAATCGGTAGATTCAGAGGATTGATTGAATAAGCCCGTTTCAGACAGAGCGATTGTCCAGGTTTAGTGCTGAATTGTTCTTCACTCCATTTATAACAGTTAATCAGACCTGATGATGGTGCCGACCTTTTCCCCGCGAAGCGCCTTGGTAAGCGTGCCCTGTTTATGACCATTGACGATCTTCACTTCATGGATGTTGTTCGCATCCCGGAGCAGTTCAACAACCTTCCGCTCCAGAACGAGGTCTTCCAGATCCAGCTCCATGAGTTCCTCTGCGGTGATCTCTTCGATGAGCTGGGCATCGGGGTTTTTAAAAGGATCTTCGGTATACAGCCCATCAACGTTCTTCAACAGTATGCAATTCTTTGCTCCGAGCACCTCTGCGATAAGGAACGCACCCGTATCGGTCCGGTGTGGTGGAATCATCCCGATCTCCGGCGGATGCTCGTACAGGCCATAGGGTGGCGTGCCATGTATGACCGGGAGGATATGCATCGCAAGGAGCATGGTTATCTCTAACAGATCAGCGACGTGAATTCTCAATGCGTTGTACTTTGAGAGCAGAACCGCCAGCATGATCGCATTCTGCTCACTGATCTTGCCCGCAAGCTCCGCCAGCACGCCCGTTGGCATGCCAAGGTCGAGTCCGATATCAAGGATGTGACGAACCCGCACACCACCGCCGGTGACGACGAGTAGCTGAAGCTCCTTCGAGAGTTTACCGATCTCCTCGACAAGAGGAAGAACTATCGGCGCTCCAAAATCAATGATTCCGTGACCCCCGATCTTGACAATATTGAGCTGAGGTGCAATCCTCACCTGTTCTCGGTTCTCATACCGTTGCAGCAGCCCTTTTCTGACCAGGCTCTCTCCTTTCAGCTTCGATGCCAATTCATGCCTGCCTTCCATGATAACTAACCTCTCTCCCCTTTTTCAGAACCATATTTGATTTCCGCGGTTATAAGCATTTGCGATATGATCGAAGATGCGCGTGGAACAACGCTAGTCACCTTATTCGTGATTTACGGGGAGATACATTATCTGTGACCATTCATATAGTGGTGTAATTACTGGTTGGTCAAATTATGCTGGAGAAAATTTGTAATAGAGATGGAATTAGGGACTCTTTCCCCCTTCGACTCTTCTTCTCACATCCAAAATGAAGGAGATTTCTCCCCCCCAGCAACATCCCGTTTAACGAGACAACGAGACATTCATGCCCTAAAAAAACGATACCTGCAACTACACCATCCACACGGGCTCATATCCACAAATCATCTACGAACCCTCATTCAATTCAATGCAACCGGAGGAACAATTATGTGCACAGAATTCTTTGATGGCAATCGATATAACGATTGTGCTCCAGCGATAAAATGGTACTGATAAAAAAGAGGTTTCATTCTCCCCCCAATTTTTTTTTCCAAACACACCATACATCCGATGACCCCTTCGCTTCTTCGCTTTTGTAGGAAAAAGCGGAAGTAATTTCAAAAATCAAAAAAATCTTTTATGATTATTTTGTCCGCAAGGTGTGTAATAAAACTAAGGATCCGTCCGCTACAGCAGATGGATCGCATCGGGCCCATAGAATTCTTAGCGTAACTGGTCTTGGCGCAACTTCACTTCAAAATCGGCACTCAAAAATTGTCACCGTTGCGGGCTGCAAAACGAAAATAAGAGAAGAATAGCGTCAAATATTTGGTGCGGTCACTCCTGCAAGCGCAAATGCTCCGCACGGATAAAGAGCTCCTTTTTATGTTGCTTCTTGCCGTCTGAAATCTCAACGATGTACGCTCTCCCTCGCTCGCCCTTTACCGTGCCGGTCATGCCGTGAAATCGTTGATGCGGCATGCCTTTATGCACACTCGGGTCTATACGGATATGCACCCGCTCCTCAGGTGCGAAGCTCTGAATGGCTCTGCTTATGGGAGACAACCCTCGCTCCCGCTTTCTCTTACTCAACTTCTTCCTCGTATTCTTCCTCTCTCCGTGTGAACGCGCCATCGCTTCTCCCTCTGCTTACCTTACTTAGTTAGCATTATACCTTTATAAAATAAAAACAAACATAGTAGCTAGCGGGTGTGGATAATGCTTATTGAAATGCCAAGGCATACCGAGATTTTTGGCTCCGTGAAGATTCACGAGATGCAGCGTGTTTTGAAGATTGATTCGGGGCGATTCGAAAATCCACGCGCTAAAGACATCCCCTTTGATGCCATCAAAGATATTTTACGGCGTTTCGCTATCATCGTACCCGTGAAGGATGAAAAAATACATTTGCTAGACGGTGTTTTACGAGCCATTCCTTTTGACTGCACCGTTATTGTGGTCTCGAATAGCAAGCGAGAGGGACCAGATTTCTACAAAATGGAGATGGACGTGGTAAAGAATCTCCACGATCTAACGCAGCAAGAGATACTTATTGTACACCAAAAAGACCCTGATTTGGGCTTTGCGTTTTATGACGTGGGTTATGGCCATCTTCTTCGTCGGGATAAGATAGTCAGGGACGGTAAGGCAGAGGGTATGATTATCGGCATGCTGCTTGCGAAAGCACTTGGCAAGGATTACATTGGATTCGCCGATGCCGACAACTACATCCCCGGTTCGGTTCGTGAATACGTAATAGATTATGCTGCGGGATTCTGCATGGCTGAATCGCCCTACAGCATGGTTCGACTGCACTGGCGTTATAAGCCAAAGGTAGTGGAGGATAAGCTCTATTTCCAGAAATGGGGGCGGGTAAGCGAGACCACGAACAAGTATCTCAATCTCTTAATATCAGCACACACCGGCTTTGAAACCCGCGTTGTGATAACAGGCAATGCAGGTGAGCATGCGCTGACCACAAAGCTCGCAGACATCTTGAGCTATTCAACCGGCTACTCGATCGAACCATGCCACTTCGTCTGTTTGTTTGATCGGTTTGGGGTGGGTGTAGAAAATACTGCAGATATGGAAGCTGCGAATGCAGGTATCGAGATCTTTCAGATTGAGACGTTAAACCCGCACATACACGAAGAGAAAGGAAGGGCACATATTAATAACATGCTGCTCGGCTCGCTCCAAACGATTTACCACTGCAAGCTCTGCACTGATTACGTACGGTCAAAAGTTCTTGAGGAGCTGGGCGATATTCTGGAGTGGGAGGGGCCAAAGAAGAACCTCGTATTGCCGCCCTTTGGAGAAATCGATGCACCGCGATTTATGAAGTTGCTTGAAAGCACTGCGGAAACCTTCGCACGATTTGAACAGGGTGCTATCGTGAGTGAAGGAGGGGATAAGGCGTATTTGAAGGAAGAAAGTCCTCACACGGTGTAGACAGGCAGGATCTAACAATGAAAAAAGTGCTCTTCACCGATCTCGACGGTACCATGCTCGATCTCTTCGATTATTCGTACGAAGCAGCTATTCCGGCTCTGGAATCCTTGAAAGAGCGAAAGATCCCTGTCATTTTTTGCACCGCGAAGACCTTGGCGGAGAACGAATATTACCATACCATTTTGGGCGTGGAGGACCCGTTTATCGTTGATAATGGCGGGGCGATCTTCATACCCAAGAATTATTTCTCGTTCGAGTTCGCGTGTAAGGAACGGGGCGATTACTACGTTATCGAGCTCGGTGCGTCGTATGCTGCGTTGAGAGCGGCCTTAACGGCGATCCGCTCGGAAACGGGCTTCAAAATAACCGGGTTCGGCGATATGACGGCAGAGGAAGTGGCGACCGATGCGAATCTGAGCGTCGAAGCGGCGGAGCGTGCGAAGCAGAAGGAATACAACGAGAGCTTCATCTTCGATGTCGATGAGCCGGAGGATAAAGAGGCTCTTTTGTTCGCGAAGATCGAAGAGAAGGGTTTCGCGGTCACGCACGGTGGACGCTACTACAACATTCACGGGAGGAATGCGGACAAGGGGATGGCAGTGAAGAGACTCACGGCACTCTTCAAGCAGGAATACGGCGGCGAGGTGAAGACTATAGGTGTCGGTGACAGCAGGAATGACATTCCGATGCTCAGCGCCGTGGACCAGCCGGCCCTGGTAAAGAACAAAAAAGGCTCGTGGCTTGAGTTCACACTGCCGAATCTGTATAGGGCGCAGGGCGAAGGGCCGGAAGGCTGGACGGAGGTAGTAGAAAGGTTTATAAGTGATAAATGAGTTGGTAGATGTTTGAGGTACTATGGCTAAAAAGAAGATGGAAGCCAAAGATACGATTTATCTCGTTCCGCACACGCACTATGATGCTATCTGGGCGTTCACGAAGGAGGATTATTTCTACATCAATATGCTGCTCATTCTGAAAGGGGTGGCGGAGCTGGTGGAAAAGACCGATTTCAAGTTCCTCGTCGAGCAAACCTTCCTGCTGGAGGAGGTGGAGAGACGGTATCCCGAACTGTTCTCCCAGATCGTAGCGCACATCAAGGCAGGCAAGATGGAAGTTGCCGACGGTGAATACCTGATGGCGGACACGATGCTGCCGAATGGCGAGACGCTGGTGAGAGAGGTACTGGTGGGAAAGCGGTACGTTAAAGATAAATTCGGCGTCGATGTCCCGGTAATGTGGCAGGCGGACAGTTTCGGTCTGAATGCCCAGCTTCCGCAGATCTATAAAAAATTAGGCTACAAGTATGTTGCATTCCGGCGTGGGATACCGGAGAATAAACCCTCGGAATTCCTGTGGGAGGGCCTGGATGGGACGCAAATTTTGACGCACTGGATGCCGTTGGGATACCGAGCAGGCTTGGACTTGACAAAGCTGGATGAGAGTTATGATAAGCTCAAGAAAGCGGCGGTGACCTCTAATATCTTGATGCCTTCCGGGAGTGGTGTGACCATGCCACAGCCAGAAACACCGTTTGCGGTCAAGGAGTGGAACAACAAGCATGGTAAAAAAGCGCTGATGAAGATCGCGACACCGCTTGAATACTTCGAAGCGCTGGAAAAAGACGTAGAAGGCTTGGACCTTGCCGTTCGGAAGGGCGAGATGTATTCAGGGCAGTATTCCGAGGTTTTTCCTGATTGCTGCTCGAGCAGGATGTGGATAAAGCAGGGGCTTTGCAACTACGAGAATTGGCTGGAGTGCGTCGAGCGATGGGGTACTATCTCCTGGCTCCTTAATAGTTACTATCCTTCTGATGAGTTACGAGAGAGTTGGCGGAAAATTTTATTCATCGCATTCCATGACGTGATCCCCGGAACGGGTATGGATCCTGGTTACGATGAAGTGAAGCAATACTTTAACTTCCTCAAGACCTATATGTCCGCGCTCTGCCCTCGCATATTCTCTCAGCTCATAGAGGAGGAAGCGGAATTCGGAGAGCATACCCGTTCCCTTGAGAAGGGCGCGGAGGAGCATGAAAGCGGCGATATCATTGTGTTCAACTCGCTCTCGTGGGAAGTGAAGAACTGGCTGGAGATGGATTTGAATTTCGAGCAGGGTGAAGTGGTGTCGATCGGCGGTTTGAAAAGTGACGCTGAAGAGATTGAGATAGAAGTTATACGTTTTACACGGTATGTTGATGATTCACTGAAATATGCGCGCGTGGGTTTTGTTGCTACGGTTCCCGCGATGGGATATAATGTCTACACGATCCTCGAGCGTGAGCCTCGACGCTATGCGTTCGATCCCGATTTTATACGGATACACGGTAATACCATAGAGAATAGATTCTTCGGCGTGGAGGTGAACCCTGCTAACGGCTTGATTGATGTGCTTCACAAGGGCGAGGCCGCATGCAGTACAGCCTGTAAAGCAAATGAACTTGTGCTGGAAGAAGAAACGGGAGACCTGTACTACCACAGGCAGGAATTATGCATTCCCTTGAAAACCGAAACGGGTGAAGGAGTGAAGTACGGCGCGTTCAGGCTGAAAAATTTCAATATACAAAAGAGCCCGTTGCGGCGGGTGATCAATGTCGAGACCGATTATTTCTCGCTCCGATGGCCGTACCGTTTGACGGAGAAGATGGAACCGCGAATATGGCGGCATAAATTTTTGGAATGCACGAAAAAAATAGTTGTTTATAAAGGCGTTCCGCGAATAGATTTCATCACCACGGTGGTGGACAAGCATCCGAGAGCACGGCTCCGCGTGAAATTCTCCACGAATATAAAAGCCGCTGATTATGTCTGTGGCACGCAATTTG
Organism: Methanomicrobia archaeon; assembly: GCA_016930255.1. Classification (NCBI taxonomy): domain Archaea; kingdom Methanobacteriati; phylum Methanobacteriota; class Methanomicrobia; species Methanomicrobia archaeon. Next base: position 20,750 of record JAFGHB010000019.1, read on the forward strand.
GTGCGGTTTCTCGCCCACGAAGCGAAATTAGATGCCCGTCGGGAGAAGGAGAAGAAGGCGAGACGTGGCATACGTGGGTCGAAAAGCCTCGGGGAGTATATCCATCACAAAAGTGGTTTGATTATTCTGACGGCGAGAAAGGGTTAACAATAATTCATCACGGGATACCGGAAAACGTGATAAAAGACGGGGGCATCTATTTGACATTGCTCAGAAGCGTTTCTATGCTCTCCTCTAATGGTAAGGCCGGCCCTGCAGTACCGGTTCCCGATGCGCGCGAGATGAAAAAGTACACGTTCCGGTATGCTATTTACCCGCACGGAGGCGATTGGCGTGAGGCCGAACCCTATAGGCATGCGCTGGAGTTCAACATCGATTTAGATGCGATGCAGCTACCAAAGGGCGTAAAAGTGCCTTTAAAACGGTCATTTTTGAAAATCGAACCGACAAGTGTAATCCTATCAGCACTGAAGCGAGCCGAGGGTGGCGACGACACTATTCTGCGATTTTATGAGACAAAAGGCGAAAAAGCAGATGCAGAAATAACGCTCTTTAAAGCGCCCACGGAGGTCAGGGTGGTGAACCTGCTGGAGGAAGAGGATAACGAGTTGGCAAAAGAGGTGAAGCAGGAAGGTAAGAGTATAATGTTGACGGTAAACCCCTTTGAGATCGTTACGTTGCGGATGAAATTCTGATCGCGCACAGAGATAAGCAAAGTGTTGAAAAGGATCCTCTAAAAAATGAAGAGGAGGAAGATGGTGAGATGCGTGCATGAGAGAGAAGAGCATGAGGAGGCAGAAGAGCGGTCCAAGAGCCGTTTCCCTGCCACTAATCTGGTGGGTGAGACGGATTCGCCCGGAAACGCCTGTCGTGGTTGTGGCCCGACTGGTGCAAGTACCCTGCAACGGTACGCTGCTAGGAGGCGTGCATTATGAGTAACACAGGGAAAAAAGCGCCCACGAAGCTTGATATTCCAACCGCTGGTATGGATAAGGTAACTCTGCTGGTTCTCTTCATACTAGCCTTTCTATTCCTAATGGTTTTCGTGCCGCTCAGTTCCGCAGAGGATGCAGCAGGGGCAGGGCGAACAATCTTAGTGGGTACCTATGAAAACAGCCCCAAAATATATACTGACGAGCAGGGGAACACGGTCGGACTGTTTCCTGACCTTCTGGCGTACATCGCGGACTCAGAAGGCTGGGAGATTCAGTATGTTCATGGCACCTGGACGGAGAACCTGGAGCGGCTGGAGAGGAATGAGATCGATATCATGCCGGACATGGCCTACTCCGACGAGCGAGCGGAGATCTACGCGTTTAACAACGAGTCGGTACTGATTAACTGGGGGATCCTTTACACCAAAAAAGATTCGGAGATCCAGTCGATCCCGGACCTTCAAGGCAAGCGAGTGGCGGTGATGAACGGGAGCATTCATACCGTGGGGGAGGCGGGCATCATCAAGCTCGTCGAGCAGTTCGACGTCGACTGCACCTTCATCGGGGTCGATGACTATACCGAGGTGTTCAGGTTACTGGACACGGGTGAGGCGGATGCAGGCGTCGTCAATCGATTATTCGGCGCTCTTCACGAGCAGGAGTTTGACGTGGAAAAGACCAACGTCGTATTCGAGCCCGTCGATCTCAAGTTTGCCTTTTCGAAGAACTCGACCCTCAGCGGACTCCTCATCGAACGGATCGATTACCACTTGCTGGCCATGAAAAAGGATCCGGACTCCATCTATTATCAAACAGTAGAGAAGTATCTCTTCGTTCCGGAAGAGATGAGGATCCCGGATTGGGTTGTGCCAGCGTTTTTTGGTCTGTTAGGGCTCGTCGCTCTGTTCCTCCTTATGAGCGCGGTACTGAAATGGCAGGTGAACGCAAGAACGGCGGATTTACGAGCCACCACCGAGGACCTTGAGCAGGACGTTATCGAGCGGAAGAAGGCGGAGGAGAAACTGCAAGAGTCTGAAGAGAAATATCGTGCGTTGGTGGAGAACGCTAACGAAGTCATAGTCGTGGCTCAGGAGGGCGTACTTAAGTTTGCCAATCCGAAAGCCGTGGAAATTACGGGCTATTCTGCGGAAGAGCTGCAGAACAAACCATTTGTGGAGCTTATCCATCCCGACGATCGGGCGATGGTAGTTGAGCGCCATCGCAAACGGCTGAAAGGTGAAGCGATCTTGGGCATCTACCCGTTCAGAATTGTTACCAAAGGAGGAAAAACAAAGTGGGTTGAGATCAATGCGGTTCTGATCACATGGGAGGGCAGACCTGCCACTCTGAATTTCATTAGCGACATCACGGAGCGGAAGCGAATGGAGGAAGAAATCAGGCTATCTGAAGTCCTGTATCGAACCATCTTCGAATCCACCAGTGCACCTACAGTGATAGTAGGGGAGGACACGACGTTAGTTCTGGTGAACGAGGAATTTGCCAAACTCGCCGGATACTCAAAAGATGAGCTGGAAGGTAAGAAGAGCTGGACCGAGTTCGTCGTGAAGGAAGATCTCGAACGGATGAAGAAACACCATTATGCACGAAGAGAGAATGCAAGCAGTGCTCCGGGGCAGTATGAATTCCGGTTTCTCGACCGATACGGAAATGTTCAGGACATCTATCTGACCATCGCCATGATCCTCGGAACAAAGAGGAGTGTGGCCTCATTTATGGTCATTACCGAGCGCAAGCAGGCGGAGGCGGCGCTGCTGGATGCGTTAAAGAAGCGTGAAGAGCTGGAAGAAATTGTCAATAACAGCCCAGCTATCGTCTTTCTCTGGCGTGCTGCTGAAGGCTGGCCGGTTGAATTCGTCTCCGATAATATCCGGCAGTGGGGGTACACCCCGGTGGACTTTTATTCGGGTGACGTACCGTATGCAAGTATAGTTTATCCGCCCGATCTGGAGCGTGTGGCCTCTGAAGTGGATCGTTATAGTCAGGAAGGGCGCACTGAATTCGTTCAGGAATATCGGATTATCACGAAGACGGGCGAGATTCGATGGCTCGAGGACCGCACCTGGATAAGACGTGACGCAGGGGGCGTTATCACGCACTACCAGGGGATTGCCCTCGATATTACCGAGCGGAAGCGAGTGGAGGAGACGCTGCAGGAGAGCGAGGAGAAATATCGCAACCTCGTCGAGCGCGCAAATGATGGTATTGGTATCCTTCAGGACGGCGTGGTCAAATACGCCAACCAGCGTTTGCTTGCCATGGGCGATTACAGTACCGTGGAGTTAATTGGTGCCCCGTTTACGACTTTCATCGATCCGAACGAGATCCCTGAGGTCGTTGACCGTTATGAACGCCGATTTGCCGGCGAAGAGGTACCACAACTTTACGAGACGGTGCTCCGGGCTAAGGATGGCAGGAAGATCTATGTAGAGTTCAACGCAGGTCTCAGCACGTATGAAGGCAAGCCCGCCGACCTCCTCTTCGTTCGGGACATCACGGAGCGGAAACGAGCGGAGGAGGAACGCGAGAGTCTTATTAAAGAGCTTGAGATGCGGAACGTGGAGATGGAGCGGTTCGTTTACACGATCTCGCATGAATTGCGGACGCCGCTGGTGACCCTGCAAGGCTACGCTGACCTGCTCCGAGAAGATGTGGAACGAAACGAAGAGAGGCACGTGGAAACCGATTTGACGTTTATAGAGAACGCCGTAACCTCGATGGGGCTACTCCTGGAGGACACGCTGGCGCTCTCCCGTACCGGGCGTGTGCTGAATCCGCCGGAGGATGTGCCGTTTGGCGTGCTGATTAGAGACGCGCTGGCGCGCCTGACAGACCAGATAAAGTTAAGCGGTGTTGAAATTTCCGTTGCCGAGAACTTCCCCATCGGGCACGTGGACCGGATGCGGGCCGTCGAGGTGCTGGTGAACCTCATCGAGAACGGCATCAACTTCATGGGCGACCAACCCTATCCAAAAATAGAGATCGGCTATCGCCTGGACGGCGAAGAAACGGTGTTCTTTGTGAAGGACAATGGCATGGGGCTTGATAAGAGCCAACACGAGAAGGTCTTCGAGCTGTTTTACAAGGTTGACAGGAGCGGCAAGGGCACCGGTGCGGGTCTCGCAATCGTGAAGCGGATCATCGAGGTGCATGGCGGTCGGATCTGGGTTGAGTCCGAACTGGGTAAGGGCTGCACGGTCTGTTTTACGCTGCCGATCCGATAGCCATGATCTTCCCATCAATGACACGGCTCCTGACGTACTGTACTATACTTAGGTACAACTATTTCTTTTTTAATTGCCGATACATTAACTACCGCGAGCGAGTAGCAGAGTACGATGATGGGGAAAAAGTTTCGTAACGCAGGCGTTGCACAGGTCATGCTGTATACTGACATAGCTGCGAATATGACGACTATTTCTAACGGTATTGCACGCGCTGTGGAGAGCGTTCTATTTGTGCTGAAAGCTAATGCAGCGGTCTCGGCGAACGGAACAATCAGTTGCGGTGATAGTATACTTGTAGATCAAAACGGCGTTGTTATCCAAGAAGCGGATCACCGCACTGAAACAATCTTGAGTTGTAAGCTCGACTAGATAGAAAAAGAACCCGCACAAAAAAGAGACCAACGTACTTCTGTATTCGCACGCGTGATCAGAAGTTGGTTATATCTCATAATCAGTATCCTTAACCTTCCGCATTACGATCTCAACCGTATAATTTTGAATCGGGAATTCGAGTAACAGCTTATTGTTAATAAAAGAGGTCAAATTATTTTCGTTATCGAAAAGACCAACAGCATTAATTGAAAACTGGCCGGTGGTCTGATAGATTTTGATAAACTCGTTCAGCTTTACTAATTTGGGTAAGGTGCTTCTCATCGCCTTCGGCTCTATCTCAAGATTGAATAGTGCGAGGATCCTCTTACCGAATTTTTTCGGATTAAGTAAAATAGTATAGCTCCTGATATAGCCGCCTTTCTCCAATTTCTCGAGTCGGTATCGTACACCATTCTCACTTAACCCGACCTCTTTTGCGATCTTAGATATCGGCGTGCGAACGTCACGTTGCAGTATCTCAAGGATCTGGGCATCTATTTTGCTCACCATCATTAAAGTAAAACAGCGGCTTCTATAAAAGACTTCCGAATCTTCAGAAAAAACGTGAAAAAGCTTCCGTTTCCTCAGAAAAGCTATTTAAGCGCTTATAAGATACGGTTAACATAAGTTATGTACTCGATATGTGGTTTTTTATCTGATTATGTGACATCGACGGGTATCGCTACCGCTGTGCTCCAAAAGACAGAGCACAGAGGTCTTGATGCTTACGGATTGTGTGTTGATAGGACAATTGGGCAGCGCAGAGAGATAAGCGCTTTGGATAGTCGAGATCCTGTAGAAGTATGCAGAGGGCGTTCGGGTCCAAGCAGTAATAGAAGGTTAAAGGGGAAAGCAGGGTATTTGCTATCTATGCCTGCCAAGTCTAGTGACGGTCCAGAATCGGGGGATACGATTCATGCCGGTCAGTAGCATGGTGCAGAGTAGTTCAGAAACGAGTGAGCAAAGCAAGCTCGTTTTACGTAGACCACGGGTGGAAGATGCCGCACAAATCCATGCATTAATAACCGCGTGTAAACCACTGGATTTGAACTCGATTTATTGTTATTTATTGCTCTGTCAGCACTTTGCCGATACCTGTGTGGTTGCCGAAGAGGATGGCAAGATTCTCGCTTTTCTATCAGGATATTGTCTACCCACAAACGCCGAAGTCTTTTTTATATGGCAGGTCGCGGTCGAGAGGCGACTGAGAGGCCAGGGCGTCGGCAAGCGTATGTTACGCACCGTATTGCAACGATCTGTTTGCCAGCACTGTCATTTTCTGGAAACTACCATTATTCCTTCCAATATCGCTTCTTTGAACCTGTTTCTGTCTGTTGCCCGAGATCTTGATACTCACTGCATCGAAAGCATCTGCTTTTCCAAGGATCATTTCGGTCACGAGATTCATGAAGCGGAACATCTGCTTCATATCGGACCGTTTAACGTTAAGTCGGAGGATAAATGATCAATGAACAACCGTAGTATTTTCGACCGTCTTGAATCAAACGTGCGCAGTTATTGCCGTGATTTTCCGGTGGTGTTTGACAAGGCCCGGGGAGCCATTCTGGAAGACAAGACGGGTAGACAGTACCTGGACTTCCTTGCAGGCGCTGGAACTTTGAATTACGGGCATAATAACCCGGTATTGAAGCGAACATTGCAGGACTACATCGAGTCAGATGGTATCGTACATGGTCTTGACATGGCAACCGAGGCGAAGAAGACCTTTATGGAAACGTTTGAGACGCTCATTCTACATCCTCAAAATATGCACTACAAGCTGCAGTTTACCGGACCAACGGGTACCAACGCAGTAGAGGCGGCCCTTAAAATTGCGCGCAAGGTGACCGGGCGTCAGATCATTGTATCGTTCACCAATGGCTTCCATGGCGTGACTCTTGGTTCTGTTGCAGCTACCGGCAACAGTCACTTCCGCGATGGTTGTGGCATACAGCCTCAGGGCACCGTGTTTATGCCCTACGACGGTTACATGGGCAAGGATATTGACACCACAGAGTATTTGGACAAGATGCTAACCGACGCGAGCAGTGGTTTGGATCGTCCAGCGGCTGTAATCGTGGAGACGGTACAGGGTGAGGGCGGCATCAATGTGGCCAGCTTTGCCTGGCTGCGCTCTCTGGAAGAGATCTGCCGCAAGCATGATATTCTACTAATCCTCGATGATATCCAGATGGGCTGCGGGCGTACCGGCACGTTTTTCAGTTTTGAGGAAGCAGGCATATCCCCGGACATTATCACGCTTTCGAAATCCTTGAGCGGTTACGGGCTGCCTTTTTCGCTCGTTCTGATGAAGCCTGAACTGGACCTGTGGAAGCCTGGTGAGCACAACGGCACCTTCCGGGGTAACAACCTCGCCTTTGTCACTGCAACAGCAACACTCGAGTTCTACTGGCGTGACGATGCGTTTTCCCAGGAAGTGAAGCGCAAAGGACTGTTACTACGCGATCGTCTGGAGAAGCTGGTGAGTATGGATCCAAACGGTATTTTATCCGTACGCGGTCGGGGTATGATACAGGCTCTGGACTGTAAGACAGGTGAATTAGCTAACAAAATCACCAAAACTGCCTTCGAGAGGGGGTTGATATTGGAAACCTCGGGTTCAAATGGCCAGGTCGTTAAGTGCCTCATTCCACTAACGATTACCGATGAACAACTGAACAAAGGTCTGGACATCCTTGAAGAAAGCGTAGGAGAAGTTCTGGGAACTATTTCCGGCAGGGCTTCGAGCACGAGTGAACTTGAAATAGAAGTGGTGACATGATCGTAAGAACGCTTGCTGATGCGGAGAAAAGTGCCCGGTGCATCGTTTCCGAGAATTGGGAGAGTGCCCGTTTGCTGCTGAAAGGCGATAATATGGGCTTTTCCTTCCACATCACGACCATCTATGCCGGTACGGAGACACCTATCTGGTATCAGAACCATCTGGAATCCGTGTACTGCATGGAAGGAGAGGGTGAAGTAGAGACAGTACTTGAAGGTAAGATTTACCCGATTCAGCCTGGCACCATCTACGTTCTGGACAACCATGACCAGCACTTACTGCGGGCCAAGACGCAAATGAAGTTGGCCTGCGTCTTCAATCCACCCCTCAGCGGAACGGAGGTCCATGACGAGAACGGCGTTTATCCGCTGGACGCCGCGGAAATCAGTGACTAACCTTACACGGATAATCGCACTTAACGGCACCACCGTTATATTTGTGCCCGCAAGCGTACGAGAAGAGCCAAATTATTTTTGGAATGCTAGACCAAAAGCACGGGCTATTGATAATCAACTCTTTGTCGTGGGTGTCAATAGATGCGGCGAGATCGGCAATGAGCGGTATATCGGAAGGAGTATGGTGGTATCGCCGCGCGGAGACGTTCTGCATGAATGTGGCACCGAAGAGGAGATTGCGTCCGTCGAGCTCGATTTCGGGGAGATCGCAAAAGAGCGCGGAAGCGAGCCCACCTTCAGTGAATTTGAGATCGCCGTCTATGACCAGTTTCTGGAGCATTTCAAAGAAGAGCGCGATTAACCTCGCTCTTCATCATCATCAGCAGCAGCAGTGGTGAGAACCGTACGCCTATGAATGCAGGAAGATCGGAGGTTTTTAAAACAAACGGAGGGAGGAAAAACGCATGGGAGATACTATGCCACCAAAAAAGCTCGAACTAGAATTAACACTTGAAGAGGCGTTACATCTGCTCCAATTCAGTATGGTGAGCACGAAGAAGTTTGTCGACTGGACTGAAGAAGCGTATGGAGCGGTAAATGCCGAAGCGCAAAAGCGGGTGCGCCTGGCCAAGCGACTGTATAAAACCCTGACAGAACTTTATCCTTCTCTTACTACGCTCGTCGAGTCTGAGTGGGCGAAAATAAAGGACATTGACTCACCCTGACGTACTACCTCTGCTGACTGACGCGAAGCGGTGTTGATTGAATCAGAAGAAGAAGATTTGAGACTTCCCCGAAAGAGCGGCGCGATAGCGAGCAGAGCTACGAAACTGTGCTGTGCCATAGCTGCAAAGTTGAGCAACAAGTGTAGAGTAGCGCGAAGTTTTTATACGATAAACTTATATATAATAGTATGGAGAAGCCAATCGAAAAATGCCCTGAGTGTGGCTCGAAAAACATCATAGTGGATCCCAAGCACGCAGAATTGTACTGCGCTGACTGCGGGGTAGTATTAGCGGAAGCTTTAATTGATCGCGGCCCTGAGTGGCGTGCGTATGATTGGGAACAAGCTGCACAAAGGATACGAACGGGTCCTCCTTTGAGTTATCGGATACATGATAAAGGGCTGAGCACTGCGGTACCGAAAGAGCTGCCCCAAGTTGGACGGTTACGGGGCAGAATAGGTATGGACAGCAGCGATAAGACGCTCGCTTTAGCGCTCGGTGAGCTCGAGCGGATGGCGTCGGCACTCAAGCTGCCAAAGGACATCAGGGAGGCGACCTCGGTATTGTACAGGAGAGCAAAGCGGGAGAATTTGATTAAGGGACGAAGTCTGGAAGAATTGGTTTCTGCGATGCTCTACATCACGTGTCGGGAATACGGGGTCCCCCGAACGTTGAAAGAGATAGCAAACGTATCAAAAATGCCGTTGAAGAAGATCAGGCGAGCATACCTTTTCCTCGTCAAGGAGCTGGAGATCAAGGTCGCACCTGCCAGACCGGCGCGCTTCATTCCGCGGTTCTGCTCCACGTTAGGGTTAAGCGATACGGTCCGAGAACGGGCGATTGAGATACTCCGAAAGAGCAGAGGCTTGGGACTGGCAAAAGGCTGGTCACCGACAGGCGTAGCGGCTGCTGCGATCTATCTCGCCGCGCTTCAAAGTAACGAACCTGTGGAGAAGAAAGAGGTAGCAAAAGTGGCCGGGACAACCCCGATCACGCTACAAAGCAGGTATAAGGACCTGAAGAAGCGGCTCAGGATAAAGACAGATTCACTCCTTCTCGTGCCAGAGCACGGAGGAAAAGCCTGCTCTGCAGTCTAATTACCATATCACCCACGCATGGCTCTGTATCGTATCGCTTTCTTCGAGGCGGTCATCACACCATGCGGGAAAAAAAGGAAACAAGGAAAAAGGGGGTTTGGTGGGTTAATAGCCGCCTCCTAATCCCATTGCGGGATAGCCACCTTCCGGTGGCATACCTCCACCCTCCGGCGGGTTCCCTTCAGCACTCGATGCAATGACATCGTCAATCCTCAAGACCATCGTTGCCGATTCTGTTGCCGAGCTCAGGGCCTGTAGCTTTATCCGCAGCGGCTCAATGACGCCCGCTTTCCGCATATCCGTTGCTTTACCTTTAAAGACGTCCAGTCCCGCATAGCTGTTTCCGATTTCGTGTGCTGATCGCAGCGCAACGAGCATGTCGATGGGATCCAATCCGGCATTCTCGGCAAGCGACCGAGGAATGATCTCGAGCGCATCGGCAAACGCCTGTATTGCCAGCTGTTCCCGACCGCCCACGGTGGCGGCATACTCACGCAATTTGAGTGCCAGCTCTATCTCCGGGGCGCCACCTCCGGCTACGTACCTGCCGTCTTCCAGTGCACATGCCGTCACGCGTAACGCATCATGCATTCCACGCTCTAACTCATCTACCGCATGCTCCGTACCACCCCGGAGCAAGATGGATACGGATTTGGGATTCTGGCAGTCTTTTACGAATATCATCGACTCATTGCTGATCTTCTTCTCTTCCACCTCGCCGGCCTGTCCAAGATCCTCCGGTCTGATCTCCTCCAGACTCGTCAGGATCTTCCCTCCGGTGGCACGAGCAAGCTTCTTCATATCGCTTTCGGTGACCCGTTTCACCGTGAATATGCCTTCCTTTGCCAGATAATGCTGTGCCAGATCGTCAATTCCTTTCTGACAGAAGAGCACGTTCGCGCCGCTTTCGCGCACCACATTCACCATGCTCGCGAGCATCTGCTCTTCCTCAGCGAGGAACGATTTCATCTGGTCTGGCGAGGTGATCTCTATCTTCGCCTCTAACTCGGTCTTTTCGATCTCGAACGCGGCATTGACGAGCGCAATCTGAGCGTTCTTCATGCGCTTCGGCATTTCTGGATGCGCTCTTTCCTTATCAAGCAGCACACCTTTTATCAACAGCGCATCTTCGGCACTGCCACCTGCCTTCTTCTCTACCTTTATCTGATCAATATCAACATTCCCAGCGCCGTCCTTTGCTACCTGTTTAACTGCATCCACCGCAAGATCGGTGAGCAATTCTTTCGCATCACCTGCTCCTTTTCCCGTCATCGAGGTCTTCGCTATTTGTCTCAGAGTCGTGACATCATCGGACGTGATAGTATACGCTATCTGATCTAGGATTTTATACGCTTTCTCAACTGCAGCCCGGTATCCAGACGTGATCAGAGTTGGATGTACATCCTGCTCGATGAGGTCCTCTGCACGTTTTAAGAGCTCGCCGGTGATGACAACAGCCGTTGTCGTGCCATCACCAACCTCATCATCCTGCGTCTTCGCGATCTCGACCATCATCTTCGCCGCGGGATGTTCGATGTCCATCTCCTTGAGTATCGTCGCGCCGTCGTTCGTAATAATAACGTCACCCATGGAATCGACCATCATCTTATCCATCCCTTTTGGCCCCAAGGTCGACTTGACTGCGGCAGCAATAACTTTTGCTGCGAGTATATTTCTACTCTGTGCGTCTTTACCCTGTGTGCGTTCACTACCTTCTTTTAACACCAATACGGGTGTTCCACCTACTTGCTGGGCCATTTTTAGCTCACACTTAGTTCTTATGTTAACAGTTCTATATAAAGATTGCTCGAAAGGAAATCGAAATGAAACGCCGTTAGAAAAGGAGATCCTCGGTCTCTTGTGGTTCCCCTTACGATAAGAGCTGCACTCATCCGACCAATAAAGAGTAGGCAGAGTATGAAGAAGATAAAGCTTGCTTACTTTCTTGCCATTACAAGCTCCACCTCTTTCTCTTTCTACTCACGCCGTCCGGTTATTTACTTAGTTACTCACGCAGAGACGAAATCAGAAGGCTTTGGCATCTCTGCCTTCATACCTTTCCGCTTTCGGACGTCCATCACCTTCTCACCAAAGAGATTCGGTGGTATAGGCTTGAAGCCCGCGAACTCGGTGCTCCACAGCGCGCGTCCTTCCGTTGCGGATCGTATATCACCGGCGAAGCCGAACATCTCGGCCACCGGCGTTTCTGCCTTCAACGTGACCATGTCGCCTTCGGTTTTTATGTCCAGTATTTGACCTCTTCTTCCCTGGACCTCTCGCGTCACGTTCCCCAGCAGATTCTGCGGTATGCTGATGTAGACGTTCTGCACCGGCTCAAGGAAAGTGGCATTTGCAAGCAGAATAGCGGCAAGTAGAGCGCTGCGAACTGCCGGAATGACTTGCCCCGGTCCGCGGTGTATCGAATCTTCGTGCAGCTTCACGTCCATCAACTTCACTTTTATGCCCCTGCACTTCTCCTTCGCCAACGGCCCCTTGAGCATCACTTCCTCGAATCCTTCCTGGATTAACTCCATCACCTCACGCAGATACTGAACGCCCTTCGTCATATCAACTAACATGTTACCCTCGATGATGTTCACGACGCTCTTTGCCTCTAGTTTGTCCATTCCTGCCTCCAGCAGCTGGTCTCGCAAAAATACCTTGTCTTTGCCTACCGCGAGGCCCTCTGTTTGTATCTTCTCCACGACCGCAGGTTCCAAGGGTTCAACTACAAAATAGAACTTGTTGTGCCTGTTCGGCGATTTCCCTTCCACCGGACCTGCCGTCCCTTCTACCGTCTCACGGAAAACGACAATGGGTGGTGACGCAATAATCGGAACCTCCTCATCGATATTTATCCGATGCGTGATGATCTCGAGATGCAACTCGCCCATGCCCGAGACTAAATGTTCACCGGTTTCCTCGTTTATCTCGACTCGTATATTCGGATCTTCCTTAGCCAGTCTCCTGATTACATCAACCAGCCGCGGCAAGTCTTTCGTGTTCTTCGCTTCCACGGCGACCGTAACAACCGGCTCACTGTAATGCTTCATACTTTCAAATGGCGCCATCTCCACAGTCGAGAGCGTCGAGCCAACGATCGCGTCTTTCATGCCAACGAGTGCAACTATGTTACCTGCGGGCACCTTATCGACCTCTACACGCTCCTCACCCATGAAGATACAGACCTGCTGGATTCGGTTCGTTTTGTACCTGCCAGAAATGATCAATTCGTTGCCTCGCTCCAACGTACCGCTAAACAGTCTGCCAGAGGCAACTTCGCCGGCATGGGGATCCACCGAGAGGTCAGTGACCATAAATGCAACATTCCCTCCTCTATCACAGGCTGCCATACCCTTCCCTATCGTGCTCTCCGCTTCTCCATGCCAGATCACGGGAACACGATACTTCTGCGCCTCCAGGGGATTGGGGAGATGCTCTATTACCATATCAAGAAGGGCGATATACGCCGGGCACTTTTCTGCCAGTGTTTTCATGTCCTCGCGCTTACAGTAGTCGTAGACCTCCTTGAAGCTGATTCCGGTCTTCTGCATCGTCTGAACGCTGACCGCCCAGTTGTACAATGCGGAGCCGAACGCAACGGTACCCTGTGCAGCGTCAAGCTTCCATTCCTCGTATTTCTCCTTGTTCATCCCCTTAATCAGCTTATTCACCTTATCGATGATCTTGCCGAGCCGGACTTGCATTTCATTTGCATCTACTTTTAACTCGTTGATCATTCGATCGACTTTGTTGATGAAGAGCACGGGTTTCACGTTCTCCTTCATCGCCTGTCTCAGCACGGTCTCGGTCTGCGGCATCGCACCCTCTACGGCATCAACGACCACCACAGCACCATCAACGGCCCGCAACGCTCGTGTCACGTCACCGCCGAAATCCACGTGCCCCGGCGTATCAATCAGGTTGATGAGATACGTCGAGCTTTTATAATCATAAACCATGGACGCATTCGCGGAAAAAATCGTTATTCCCCTCTCCTGTTCCAGATAATAGAAATCCGTAAAGAGCTGCTCACCCGCCAATTCTTTCGATATGATCCCTGCGCCTGCAAGGAGGTTATCGGTCAACGTGGTCTTTCCGTGGTCGATATGCGCGATGATGCCGATGTTTCGAATTTGCTCGGGCTTGTCCATCAATACTTTTGCCTTTTCCGCGGCTTTCTTACCTCTTGTTGCCATTATTCTCTTATCTCCTTTTGCTTCTTTCTCGTTCGTTCTTTCTTGTTAGTTAGAAAGTTGTACTCTTAAAACCTCTCCCGTTCGTGAAGGTTTAAGTTTAAATATACTGTATAAGTATAAAGAATAAAAGCCCGGGTAGTGTAGCGGCCTATCATCGAGCCCTGTCGAGGCTTGGACTCGGGTTCAAATCCCGACCTGGGCGCTCATTCACTTCTTTAACGCCCTATCTCTCCCCCCTTTCCAACACCTTTGCGGGTGCTGCTCAGAGCCAGGCGGAAGATGCGAAATGGACGCTTTGTATAACGCGCTCAAAGAAATAGGAACGGAAGCGGAGTGCAAAGTAAAGGAGGAGCTTTCTGGATCGTCAGGGCCGATAAAACTACTATTCTATAATCTTATAACGCCGTTGGTACTGAATTTCGAAACAGAACGGGAACGTTATCACTTTATATTCCAGAAAGGCGGTGCCGTCTCGGTATGTCAGGAATTGCATAATAACCCGGACGTTATCGTTTCCGGTGCGCACGCGGAACTGCTCTATTTGTTGCTGAATCGCGATAAAGAGCGATTTAAGATAGCTGAGCAAACAAGAAAAGTAACGATCAACACGCCCACCTTCAAAGGGAGACAAACCGTGACGAAGTTGCGTGAATTGTTTTTATGAAGCACGCAGAATTCGCAATAAAGTTGTGCAATCTATTTCGTCGGGTGCCATTGCTTCCCGCCGTTGCATACGTTTATATTATCTCAGTTGACACCGTATACTATACTATGTGCAATAGCATAGGTGCCAAAAATGAAAGTTCCAGACACAAAGGATAATGTGGCGAAGTGCATCTGCGCAAACTGCCCCAGCTATAATGAGTGCATGAAGCAGGGAATGGAGGGGCTCTACTGTGCTCGCGGGAGGACCGATTGTGATCTAAAGCGACAGGGATGCGTCTGTCCACGATGCCCCGTTGCAAAAGAGTATCAGCTCTTCGGAGGCTATTACTGCGTTATCGGCGGCTGGGAAGAGGAAGTAGGGAAAGCGATAAAGACGCTTGCCGGCGTGACGTTGATCCCCTTGAAGGTGGCTGCTGATGTGGCTGGTGACATAGGTAAAAGTATTGAGACCGCCATTCCACAACCCTCAGAGCTCGTCTCGGCTCTTATCGCCCTGCGGATAAGCACGCTGAAAACCGTAACGAATGCCATAGAGAAAGAAATAACCCTGTTGGAGCAGTATAAAGGGGACCTTGAAGCGGAAGAGGGCGAGAAGAAGGAAACAGTCAAGGTGGAGTGAGTGAGTAGGTAGTGCACGAGGGCGCCACAGCACTTGAACACGTCGAAGGTTGAAACTCCCGCACGCATACGGTACGAGTGCATGCATACATACATGCATCATACTCCGAGGGACGACCGATGAGGTAGAAGGAGGAAGACATGTTTGAACGTACCCGACGGGCTATCAGAATCATCCGTATAGTACGGAAATATCACCTTATCTCTTCGCTTCTTTGGTTTTACCAAAGTTTTGCCAAGGAGGGCGTGTCCGCTGAACCGCTCTGCGCGCCTTCAGAAGGATGGGAGGAAGAAGGTGAGCGCTTGCGGCTGGCACTGACCGAGCTCGGACCCACGTTCATTAAGTTAGGCCAGCTGTTGAGCCAGCGGCCCGACCTCGTGCCACCACCGATCATCGCAGAACTGCAGACGCTCCAAGCAGGGGTTGCACCGCTGCCATTCGAGGAGATTAATGATTCAGTGACCTTCCCCTGCGAGTGCATCTCAGAAGAGACAGGAGAGACGTATTCTACGTGCAGACGGTTGGAGGACGTATTCGAGGAGATCAAGAAGGAACCGATAGCGAGTGGCTCTATAGCACAGATCTATCATGCGAAGCTGGACGGAACCGAGGTCGCCGTGAAGGTGTTGAAACCTGAGATCGAGCGCGTGATAGACGCGGATCTCAAGCTGCTCGATTTGTTGCTGCCCATCGGCGCAAAATTCCTCCGCGTTAAAAACTTCGATGCGCATCTTATCGTTGACGAGCTTACCACCATGCTGAAGAACGAGATCGATATGAGACTCGAAGCGCTGCACATCGAGCGCTTCTTACGAAACTTCAAGGACTGGGAGGAGGTCGTGATCCCACGCGTCCACTGGGAGTATACGAATAACCGGGTCATCGTCATGGATTTTATCAAAGGCCCGACGGTGTCCTCACGCCCCCGGCTCGATGACGAGCAGGCGAGATATTACGCGAATCTGATTACGAAGGCGTTTTTGAAGATGGTGTACGTCGACGGATTTTATCATGCAGACCCCCATAGCGGTAACATCGTCCTTCTTGGTGGGGGTAAGATCGCGTTACTTGACTTCGGTGCCGTGGGGCGACTCAGAGAAGAGGTGAGGCTCGATGCGCTCGAAGTCTTCTATGCCTTTTATCAAGGAGACGTGAATAAAGCGCTGAAAGGTTTCATGAGGCTCATTGGTGTAACCGAGAAGGAGATCGATATTGATGCATTTTACGCTGATCTCGATAAGTTGATTGAGAAGTTTCAAGCAGGAAGCACTGAGAAAGCTCAGGGTGATAATCTTGCGCGACTCTCTCTCAAGTACGGTCTTCCCGCGCCTCGTGCGTTCGTGGTGCTTGAACGGGCGGTACTGCTCATTGAAGGCGTGTGTAATGATCTGTACCGCTATTATGATATACGGGAAGCGATAGAGGAGCAGTTTAGCGTAGCGGAGCTGGCGAAGGCGGAACTCAAACGCGGATTCAAACGGCTCACGGACGCTTCGGTAAAGCTCGTTCGTAGCCTCCCGGACCTCGTGGATCGCTATGTTGCAGCGGGCCCGCAAGCCGAACCAGAGCCAATGGAACGACACGTGCAGTCCAATGCACCGTACGTTATTGCTGCCCTCATCGCCAGCATCGGGCTGCTTTTTCCGCTCTACTCATCGTTGGGTGCGGTTACGGTGCCGGTTCCGTACATACTCTACGTGCCTATTGCTGCGCTCGTTCTGGCAGCCGTGGTCACCATTGTGACTGCCCTCAAGTGAGCCCGTGGCATCTCAGACCATGCTATCTCAGAGCAAACGTACGCACGAGTTCCACTTGCTCGTCAATTTCGAGTGCGCCACACACACGCGCTTTGACCTGCTTCACCGCGTCATCAACCTCGAATCCGTTTGCAATGAGGTATGCAGCGGCGACCATGCCACTTCGCCCGATGCCGCCGACGCAGTGCACCAATACCGCATTGCCTCCCTCGGTTTCCTCTTTGATCCATTCTATGAGCTCATACAACTCATCTATGCCCGGCGTGCCCAAGTCAGGAATGGGGAGGTGCTTCACGTGCACGCTAAAGCTATCCCATGTTTGCAGGTCATAATCAAGTTCCCACTCTTCCACAAGCACTGCAACGGCGTTGAAGGTTTGCGCCAAGTCCTCTAATTCATCTTCGAAGGGCATCGGTGTAACCGCAAGTTTATCGTCTATCCACACGGTCATCTTTTCGTTTCCCCTAATCGTGTCTATAACTAGGCATTCAGAAACTTATTCCCTCCCTCTCCAAGCCTTCCTTGTCTCCTCTTTTCAATCTACTATCCTAGTATACCCCACATGCCGTCAGAACCGAAAGCTTTTTAATAGTCGGAAAACCTTGTTTGTACCGAGAGGGGAAAAAGAAAGGGGAATAAATCATTTCGTTCGGAGGTGAAAAAATTCGGCCCCTCCCTTTTCCTCCCGGTAATTAATATTTATATCAAGAGCATAAAAAGTTTTAAAATCGCTCTCTTAGCCGCCCTTTTGACAAGAGTAATTGCGAGATGAGAAGAGGATCAATTGTGCGGGCACGGTTTGTCTCACCTTCAGCACCTCTTTGAATTGAATTTCTTATTCCGTACAAGAGGGGGAATGCATACGTATGAGAATCGGCTATCCATGTATCAACTGGTCTATCGGCTGTAAAGGTGATCGGACGTTTCGGTTAAAGTCGTATTCCGAAGAACGGGTGATCGCAACGGTAGAAAACAACCTGAACTGCCTAATGAAGATGCTGGCATTTAACGTTGACCACACGCTCCTGTTCTTCCGGATAACCTCAGACCTTGTTCCCTTTGCCTCGCATCCCATTAATCAATTTGACTGGCAGGGGTATTTCAAGAATACGTTTACGGAGATTGGAGATTTTGTCAAAACGCACGACATACGAATCTCCATGCATCCTGACCAATTTACGCTCATCAACGCGGAGGACCGCGCGGTTTTCGAACGCAGCGTCAAAGAGCTGCGGTATCATGCAGAGGTTCTGGATTTGATGGAACTCGATACGACGGCCAAGATACAGCTACACGTTGGCGGTGTGTACGGCGATAAAGCAATGAGTATGCAGCGTTTTATCAACCGATTCGACGCGCTCGATGATCGCATACAACGACGACTGGTTATTGAGAACGATGACCGACTGTATACACTGCAGGACTGCTTGCAGATACATGCGGATACAGGTATTCCCGTATTATTTGATGTGTACCATCACGAACTCAATAATTCGGGAGAAACGGTACGAGAAGCGTTCGATCTCTTTACGAAAACGTGGACAGCAAGAGACGGCGTACCGATGGTTGATTACAGCTCCCAGGAACCGGGTGCACGAAGTGGGAAACACGCGGAATCGATTGATGTAGCGCACTTCACGCAGTTCATCGACGAAACAAACGATTGTGACTTCGATATCATGCTGGAGATAAAGGATAAAGAGGCCAGTGCGTTAAAGGCCGTGGACGTGTTGAAAGTGATGGGACAAGTGCGATAGACTTCTTCTGCCTTTCTGCCAGGTGTTGTCTGCTTACGTCAACATAATCGCGATTTTAATGATTTATGGTTCTCCTTCCATAGCCACTTATCTCCGCGTTCACACCACAAAATTTATATACCTCGTTCGACGAATCAATTACCAATTCTTTTGCTTTAAGACGCGTAGGAGCAGTTTTAGAGGTGATGATACTATGCCACGGGAGGAAGAAGAGACGGTTCTTTGTCAAATTTGCGGACAGAAGAAGAGAATAAGCGAGGTTATACCCGCGGAACTCGTTCGTGAACCTTTGGTCGAAGCGATTAAGAAGACACACCCTGCTTGGTCCCCCAGCGGTTTTATTTGTTCTTCGGACCTCGATCAATTCAGAGCGAAGTATGTAAAGGATGTTCTCGAGACGGAAAAGGGCGAACTTTCGGCTTTAGAGGAGCATGTCCTAAGAAGTTTAGAGGAGCAAGAACTCTTGTCCAAGAACATTAATATCGAATTTGACCAGCAACTCACATTGGGGGAACGCTTGGCAGACAAGATGGCCGAATATGCCGGAAGCTGGGGCTTTGTCATCGGCTTTTTCGGCGCACTTCTCTTATGGATTGCGATAAACTCCGTCGTTTTAATTTTGAGGCCATTTGATCCCTATCCGTTTATTCTCCTCAACTTGGTTCTTTCCTGTCTCGCTGCTATTCAAGCACCCATCATCATGATGAGTCAAAACCGTCAAGAATCTAAAGATCGCTTGCGATCCGAACACGATTATTCGGTAAATCTCAAAGCTGAATTGGAGATTCGTCATCTCCATGAGAAAATAGACCACCTTCTTATGAAACAGTGGCAGAGGCTTCTGGAGATTCAAGAAATCCAGATGGAGTTGATGGAAGAACTGGCACATAAAACCCCGCGAGGGAACGGCACCTAACAGCGGACATACGGTTCGCGTATGCTCATTCACACGACATCGCTACTTCGCATACACGTAAAACGTTGTTCTCTCCAACTCCAAGAGTTAACGGGTACATAATTAATGAGCGATAAGGTGAAGCGCAGCGAGGGACTGAGCATGTTTGCAGCCATCGCATTTGCAGTGGGCACGATGGTCGGCGCCGGCGTTTTTGTACTCAGCGGGATGGTTATCGACCTTGCTGGGCCATCAGCCCTACTATCGTATTTGCTCTGCGGTGTGATAGTCTCTTTCTCAGCCTTATCCTATGCTGCGCTTGCCAGTGTATTTCCAGAAGACGGAGGAGGATATCTCTATGCCAGACGGATGATTGGAGATTATCCGGGCTTTCTCGCAGGGTGGGCCATGTATATCAGCATGTTGATTGCCACATCATTCGTGCTGCTCGGTTTCGGGATATACCTCAATCTGCTGCTTGGAACAGAGATTGACCCCCGACTGGCTGCCATAGCTGCAGTGATTCTGCTCACAGCCCTGAACCTCAGGGGGCTCTCAGAAGCCGGCAAGCTGGAAGTGGGTCTCGTGGCTGTAAAGATTACCATCCTCATCTTGTTCGCGATTGTAGGATTGATACACATCCAAAGGACGAGCTTTGTACCATTCCTGATCCATGGAGTAGGTGGAGTACTGCAAGGGATGACGATGGTTTTCTTTGCTTATATGGGCTTTCAGGTGGTCAGCATGATGGGCGGTGAGATCAAGGAGTCCAGCAAAACAGTTCCAAGGGCAACTCTGGCATCGATCGGTATCGTGGCGACTATATACCTCGGTGTGATCATTGCACTCATCTGTGCCAACTTGCCTTCTTATGGTAGTAAAAGCGTGTTCGATGCTTCTGTTGTACTGCTCGGTACCTATGGCGGTACGATAGTGGCACTGGCAGCTATGATATCCGCACTGTCGTCAGCAAATGCGAATATCATTGGTGCATCGAGAGTCACACTGGAGATGGCAAGCGAAAAACAGATTCCGGGAAGGTTTGCCAGGCTCAAAAATAACCAGCCGTTCAACTCTATTCTTCTCGGTTCAGTAATCACCGCAGGGCTTATTGTGTATGGTGATTTGAACTTCATTGTGAATCTTACGAATGCCGCGATGCTCAGCACGATGGTTCTCGTGAATGTAAGTGCATTCATGTTGGTTAAGAAAGAGAAGCAGATGCCCCCTGAGAAGGGCTACTTTAAGACGCCGCTGGGCACACTCTTCCCCACCCTCGGGGCGGTTTCCTGTATCTTACTGCTCATTAGCCTCCCTCCGACCACTATAGCACTAGGAATTGCTGCTCTGCTTCTGGGCTCGATTCTGTACATTCTGGAAGATACGCCCGAAGGACACCTGGCGGTAGAGGAGATCCGAAGGTTACTGAAGCGGCCAATTAATGACACAGAGGGCGGATAATTTGAGGAAAAAAACATAAAAATGGCTCATTACGATACTACAGACGCGGAGCGAAGATTCTTCACCGAGTTTGAGCAATCGATACAAAGAAAAATTCTTACAGAAGACTCCACGCGCCGCGCATTTCAAAAGCTCATCTATGCGTATTACCACGAACATGGTCGCGAGCTGCCCTGGCGCGAGACGGATGATCCCTATCACATCCTCGTATCGGAGATTATGCTCCAGCAGACGCAAGTCGAACGCGTGATTGGGAAATACGACGCATTCATCACGGCATTTTCCGATTTTCACGTGCTTGCTCAGGCGCCGCTTCAGGAGATCCTGAGGGTCTGGCAGGGGCTGGGCTATAATCGACGCGCCATCGCGCTGAAGAAGATCGCCGAGCTGGTTGTAACGACATACAACGGCACGCTTCCCTCTCAGCAAGATGAGTTACAGACATTTCCGGGCATTGGCAGATACACTGCTGCTGCAATCGCTACCTTTGCCTTTAATCAACCTACGGTATTTATCGAGACCAATATTCGCACGGTGTTTATCCATTTCTTCTTTCACGATCGAGGCGAAATAAAAGATACCGAAATCCTCCCGTTAGTCGAACAGACCCTTGATACCGCTCATCCAAGACAGTGGTACTACGCGCTTATGGATTACGGGGCAATGCTCAAGCAGCAGCATCCGAATCCCAATTGGCGAAGCGCACACTATCACAAGCAATCAGCCTTTAGAGGCTCTAACCGGGAACTCAGGGGTATGATTCTCAGAACGCTCACGCTTGAATCGACGATGTCCGAACGCGAACTCGTGCAAACGCTTAAGATGGAATCGGAACGCGTAAAAAAGGCGCTCGTTCAATTACAAGACGAAGGGTTCATCGAAAAGAGTGGAAACCGTTATAGAATAGCATAGCCCGCGATGTAATTCGCTTTCTTCTCGATTTTATTCCGGAAGCTGGGTGGGTTGGCAGGTGAGATCATTTCACATATCATAGCATCCGCTACTGTGATGAATTTTTAATCTCTCTACATTTGTCTATTATTTGATTTGATTGCCAACTAAAACAGTGACAATAGGCGTGATTATAGCACTTGTGGTAGTCACAACTATCGCAACACTAGCGTTCTCGGACCTCATTCCGCACGAGCAGCCTAAACCTGCCGAACCCATGCAAACGAACGGGATGGAGACGATGGACGTGGGGGAGAGATTAAAACTTTCAGAACCACGCTACGCGAGTGAGACCTCAGTGGAGGAGGCGTTAGCACAACGGAGATCAACAAGAACTTATTCTGGTGGGAATTTGACAACGGAGGAAGTATCGCAGCTCCTCTGGGCTGCTCAGGGTATTACCGCACCGTGGGGCGGACGAACCGCGCCTTCTGCTGGTGCGCTCTATCCGCTTGAGCTTTACGTGGTGATCGGCGATGTAGAAGGTATTGATACGGGCGTTTATCGATATAGGCCAGCAGAGCACGAGCTGGAGAAGGTTCGGGATGGCGACCTACGGGCCGAGCTTGCAGATGCCGCACTTGGACAGGACGGCATACGCGATGCTGCGATCGATATCGTATTCACTGCTGTTTATTTATGAGCGCACGACCGGGAAATATCAGGAACGCGGCGAGAGATATGTGCAGATGGAAGCGGGACACGCGGCGCAAAACGTTTATCTCCAGGCAGTGGGCTTAGATCTCGGCACGGTAACGATAGGCGCGTTTACTGATAGCGACGTCACGAGCATCATGAACCTAGAAGAGCAGGAGGATCCATTATACATAATGCCGGTCGGAAGGAAAGGATAATAGAGCGATGCTCGATCTCATCAGTTTCTTGACGCAGATACCTGTAAGGAAGCATGTACAGATAGAAGAGGTCAAAGCTAAGAGTTACCTCTTCCCGTTCGTTGGCGTAGTGATTGGGTTCGTGGTAGCCGTGGTAGCGTTTGGCGTGTTTGGGTTGTTAGGTACCGCGACGGAGATTGCCGCGGTGCTCACACTACTCGCGCTTTACCTCGTTACGGGTCTGCTGCATCTGGACGGGTTAGCGGATTTCTTTGATGGTGTGATGGCGCCTGGGAGCAAAGAGGAGAAGCGACGGGCGATGAAGGACAATACTATAGGAATCGCGGGCTTGTTCGCCGTTGTTCTTGTTCTCCTCTTGAGTTTATTCGCTATAGAGACGGTGTGCGCAGATTTGACCGCAGCGGCTGGTTTTACGTTTGATTTTGGCTCGTTGCACCGATTCGCAGGAGTGTTCGTAATCGCGGAAGTTGCGGCAAAGCTGAGTATGAACACGTGCCTGGTACTTGGTAAGGCATCCAGTAGTGCTGAGGGTCTGGGGTCGCAGTTTATACGGTCTGCATCGCCGCTGAACTATCTGGTAGCGCTTCTGTCCGCCGTGATCTTTGTGGTACTGTTAACTTTTTCGTTCCGGTTCGTTCTCGTGTTCACGGGCGTCATCGTCGCGGTTGTCGTTTCGTCTATTGCGAAACGAAAATTCGGCGCGGTGAGTGGGGATGTTGTTGGTGCTTCGAACGAGCTGGCGCGCTGTGCAACGCTGCTCATAATAGCCGTATTGCAAATCGGTCTGTAAAGAGAATTTTTTTTGTTGTTGCTGCAAACAACGTCAAGGTGCCACGTTACATTGCCAAAACGCTTTTCGTCGCCAGAACTGAATAACCGACTATGAGCGGTATACATAAGAATGGCACGATTAGAACCATTACCGCAAGTTATTTATGCGGTCAATTGCAAATGTACATTTATATGACCTCAGAGGAAGGCTTGCATGTTCAATCGAACGAGAATTCCTTTTGCTGCAGAATCCACTGGTAGGATATCTGCCTTGCCGTATTTGGGGTTGTGAGTAGCGGTGAAGTAAACAATGGAACTGACCTACGAGCTATTACGTGAAAACCTCAAGAAGGGTAAGAGGCGCGGTAATTGGAGGAAGCTCAACCGGATGGAGAAGGCGCTGTATCGTGCAACAATGGCGTATATAAGGCCGAAGAAGAGAAGAGCCGCGATCAACGGACTGATTAGAGAGACTGAGAGGAGAAGAGGAGTAACAAATAGAGCGGTGGTCGCAAAACTCATGGCGCTCGTCGAGCGATTGAAAGAAACGAACGGCATGCGGATCTTCCAAAGGGGCGTTAGAAAAGCGGTTGTAATGCTTGAGAAGGGCGAAGAGAGGGTATTCGCGTGGGCCCCGCAGCTGAAAGCGTGGCTGAAGGATCCCGATTATATTTTCTGGCTCGGAGTGACGAATTGAAAAGGCACATTTGGATATACATAGACTGACGACGGCGAACAAGAGATTTTAAAGTGCATGACATGACCGAAGTATCCGTGGTAATACCAACGAAGAATGAAGAGGAATCGATCGGCATCTGCATCGAGAAGATACAGGAGGTATTCCGCGAGCGTCAGCTCGACGGTGAGATCATCGTTGCAGACAACTCGACCGATAGCACGCCGGAACTAGCAAGAACGCTGGGCGCGAAAGTCGTCGTGCCCGATAGACCGGGCTATGGCTATGCGTACCGGTTCGGTTTCGAGCATGCAACAGGCGATTACCTCATAATGGGCGACGGCGATAACACGTACGATTTTAACGATATCCCGCGGTTGTTAGAGCCTTTGAAGCGCGGAGAGGCCGATCTGGTAATGGGAAGCCGATTCAAGGGCGAGATCAAGAGCGGGGCGATGCCTTGGCTGCACCGGTACATCGGCAATCCATTGCTTACTTGGTGCGTGAATAAAACGAATAAGGCGCAGATCAGCGATTGCCATTCGGGCTTTCGCGCATTCACCCGAGCAGCATACGAACGTATGGCGTTGAAGACGGATGGTATGGAGTTTGCCTCGGAGATGGTTATGCGAGCCTTGCTGACGGGTTTACGGGTTACCGAACTACCGATTACCTATTATCCGCGCGCGAAAGGTTCAGCGCCTAATTTAAGCTCTTTTTCTGATGGCTGGCGGCATCTCAAGTTCATCCTCTTGAATGCACCGGATATGCTCTTTTTCTGGCCCGGTACTGTTTTATTTGCTCTTGGGTTACTCCTGGTCATTTTGATCTGGGCGCCATTTAACATTTGGGAGCTGCCGTTAGGCTTTCATGCGATGATTGCTGCGTGTTTATTTGCGTTCGTCGGTTACCAGATCCTCTTTTTGGGCTTGTTCGCCAAGATCTACACGATCAAGCACGGTCTTCGGAATCCCGATAGAACCTCGAAGGTAATCGCGCAGCATTTGTCTTTGGAGCGTGGCGTACTCGCAGGACTCGTGCTATTCCTCCTGGGGTTTGTGGTGACGCTCTATCTGCTCTGGAACTGGGTCGAAAGCGGGTACCTGGCGGTGCCGCTGGTGGATCAGACTATCGCAGCGTTTACCTTGCTGGTGGTGGGCATCCAAACGATTTTTTCCTCGCTTTTCCTCAGCATAATCGCTGGCGGCGAGGGCATGTGAGTGAGCGCGATGGTAAAAGGCGTTTCAATCGTCATTCCAACGAAGAACTCAGGCGCGGTACTCGATAAGTGCCTCGCATCAATTGCGAGCCAGAATTATCCGAAGGGGGAGTACGAAGTCATCATCGTGGATGGGCATTCGAGTGATGAGACCGTGGAGATCGCCGGGAGGTATGGCTGTACCGTGGTGTATGAAGATGAAGGAACGATCGGTGGAGCACGGAATGTGGGAGTTGCGTATTCAAAAGGAGCTTATATCGTGTTCACCGATGCGGATTGTGTGGTTGCCGGAGATTGGCTCTCGAATCTTGTCAGGGAGTTTAGTGATGAGACGATTGCCTCGGTCGGCGGTCCGAACACAACGCCGGACGATGATACGGCGTTTGCGCGTAGCGTCGGAGCAGTTTTACGATTCTTGAGTAATCCCGGGCCGAGATATGGATTCGATGCGGATAAAGTTGGGGAGATATACCATAATCCAACCTGTAACAGTGCGTACAGGAGGAGTATCTTTGAGGCGGCAGGTGGATTTAATTCAAGGCTCATTACCTGTGACGACGAGGAGCTTGACTACAGGATAAGAGCGCGGGGTTACACAATTTTGTACACACCAGACGCACGAGTGTTTCATTATCGGAGACCAACCTGGAAGAGCTTTATGGAGATGGCTTACCGGTACGGCATAGGGCGCATGCAGGCGATTAAACTGCATTGGCGGACGGGAAAATGGTATCACTTCACACCGTCTGTGATCATCGCAGTAATTGCCGTGCTCTTAGTGCTGTCTTTCACGGATTTTACGTATTTCTGGGGTGCCGTGGCACTATTGATTGGCGGTGGTGTAGGGATCAGTCTGATGAGCCTGTATCTCGGCGTGAAGACGAAGCTGCGCTCTTTCTTAACCTACTGGGCCTTGATCGCGATTTGGTTCTGGGGGTATGGCGTGGGGATGCTTAGAGGATTGACAAAATGAAGGTTTTATTGAGAGGGATCATAAAGGCATTAGGCAAAGCAGGATTAATACACATATTCTTTCCTGTCGGGACAAAAATTGCAAAAGTTCTGCTACCTAAAGAAGGTATGATAAGTGTTGGAAAGTACAAAATGTTAATTGAGCCAAGAAAGGATTTGGGTTTGTATTTTGGATATGAGGGCGTCGAGCCTGGAGTGATTTCCTTATTACAAAAATTGGTGAAGGCTGGGGATGTATTCATTGATGTCGGTGCTTATAAAGGGTATTACTCTCTGATGGCTTCTGAATTGGTTGAGGGGGGCGGTAAAGTGATTGCTTTCGAACCAGAGCAAAGAGCTTTTCAAGTGTTAGTTAAGAACATAGAACTCAATGAACTCTCTAATAACATTATAGCTATGAATGTGGCATTATCTGATTTTGATGGGGAGAGCTATTTTGTGGAAAGTAGTATGGGTGGCCATTTTGGTAGCGGTAGTCAAACTGTAAAGGTAAGAACTATTGACAGTGTTGTGAATCAATTAAATGCTACACCGAGTATGGCGAAGCTAGATGTTGAGGGTGCTGAATTTTCTGTTCTCAAAGGAGGTTTGAATGTTCTTACACACTATCATCCGAAGTTACTCATAGAAGTTCATACGACTGCAGATTTTAAGCTATTTGATTTTTTAATTTCATTGGGTTACAACATTAGTCTGGTAGATGATGAAGGAGAACTCTTATTCTTAGGTGTGGAGGAGATAAAGAGAAAATGTATAGAAAGGCGGTCGACCAAATACGGGACGAGGATGAATCAGCATGTATACTGCGAAAAATGTGATGCGAAATGAGAGTGTACCTCTTAAATCCGCCGTATTTGCCGCATTTCGGGCGAGGGATGCGATGGCAAGATACTGGCAGAGGCGGGACATTATATTATCCCATTTGGTTATCCTATGCCACCGCTCTTGTTGAGCAGGCACACGAAACGAGGTTGGTGGATGCTCCGGCATGGAATTGGGATCGAGAAGCGGTTATAACAGATGTTAATCGGTTTAAGCCGGATTTGATTGTTATCGATAGCAGCTTTCCAAGTTTACAAAATGATATTGACATTGCAGGAGCGCTGAAGAAGATTACCGGGAGTTGTATTGTTCTCGTTGGCCCTCCCGCCTCGCAATTCCCGGATGAGATTTTAGATAATAACGGTATAGACATAGTAGCGCGATTTGAGTACGATTACACCATAAAAGAGCTCGCAGATACTGTAGAGAACGGTACCAAGCTTGCGGGGGTACAGGGGATATCCTACAAAGAGAACAACGGAAGGATACGACATAATCCAGACAGAGGATTTACCGCTTCAGAGGATCTGGACCGGATTCCGTTTGTCTCTAACGTTTACAAGAACCACTTGAACATCGAGGATTACTTTTTGGGTAGCTCGCTGTATCCAGAAGTGCAAATCTTCACGGGCCGGGGCTGTCCTTATCAGTGCACGTTCTGCTCATGGCCGCAGACGTTGATGGGACGGCAGTACCGGGTGCGAAGTATCCCGAACGTTTTGGATGAGTTGGCATGGATAGAAGATAACTTACCGGAAGTCAAGGAGGTTTTTTTCGAGGATGATACGTTCACGATAAACCGTTCTTTAGAAAAGAAGAACAGAGTTTTGGCGTTTTGCAACGAGTATAAAGAACGAGGTTTGAACATAACCTGGGCGTGCAATGCGCGGGTTGGTCTGGATTATGAAACGATGAGGGCGATGAAGCGAGCACATTGTCGTTTAGTGATTGTGGGATACGAGTCCGGCAGCGATGAGATCCTCAAGAATATTAAGAAGGGAATTACCGTCGAGCAGATAAAGCGATTTGCAAAGGACGCGCGAGCGGCAGGCTTGCTAGTGCACGCCGATTTTATCATTGGCCTGCCGGGCGAGACGAAAGCGACGATAGAAGAGACGAGAACGCTGATAAGGGAAACGAGGCCGGAGCTCTTGCAAGTCGCGGTTGCGTCTCCATTTCCGGGAACCGAGTTCTATACGTGGTGTAAGGCGAACGGCTATTTGACAACGGACGATCCCGGAGGGTATTTAGATGAGCACGGGCATCAAAAGGCTATCGTTTCGTATCCCCTGTTGTCGAATGAGGAGATAACGGACGCGGTGGATGAGCTCCTGAAGCAGTATTACCTCTCTTTTCGATACGTCCCGCTTGCGGTGCGGCAGGTTCTGAGGCGGAATGGACTTGCGGAAGCGAGACGACTGTGGCATTCGGCGAAAATGTTTATGAAGTACGTTAGGGGGAGAGCATGAGGATCGTGCACCTCTTTGACGATTATGGCACGCCGGGCGAGCGAGCCCTGGCAGGTGAAGGGTCCGTCTCTTCTGTGGTGTATTATCTGGCGAGGTGTAGTGCAGCAAAGGGGCACGAGGTGACGGTATTGGAGCGCGACCACGGAACACTGCCGAGCGAAGAGCTTATCGATGGCGTCCGCTACGTGCGGTTTCATGCGAATGAGCTGCCGGCAGCGCCTTATGCACTTATTAAAAGCCCTTTGGGCTTGGTACGGCTTATTCGAGACGGATTTGCGGTCGCTGCCAAAACAAACCGATATCTAAAGGAGAACGAATTTGATATTGTTCATGTTCACTTTCCCTTTGCTGCCTGTATACTCGTGCTGCTGAACAGGAGACTTAGAAAAAAGATAGTGTATACCGCGCACATCGGAGAAGAGAAGACGCGATTCGGTCTGGATTTCTCAGTATCCCTAGTGTTAAAGCTCTTTTCACCGGATTTGTTTGTGATGAGACGAGTGCGGAGAAGCGTGGTCTTAAACGAGCCGTTGTGGGCTAAACTCGTCGAGAGGGGTATTGCAGCAGAGCAATTAAAAGTAATTCCAAATGGCGTGATGTTAGCCGATTTCAATGTAAATGAGGCCGAGGTGGAACGAGTGCGGACAAAGTACGGACTTGATAGAAGGCCCACGGTGCTGTTTGCCGGTACGATAACGCCGCGGAAGGGTGTGGAATACCTGCTCCGAGCCGCGGAGCTTTTACAGAACGAAGATGTACTGTTCCTGGTGGTGGGGAACACGAATCTCGATAGCGACTATGCGGAACGGATGAGGGCGTACGCTCAGGAGCGAAAACTCGAAGCGAAATTCACGGGATTCGTGCCTTACGCGGATTTAAAAGCGTTATACGCGGCTTGCGCTGTGTTTGTCCTGCCCTCGTTAGAGGAAGGCTTTGGCGTGGTTCTGACCGAAGCGCTCGCAGCAGGTAAGCCCGTGGTAGGCACGAACGTTGGAGGGATTCCGGCGCAGATACGGGACGGCTGGAACGGGTTTCTGATCGAGTCTGCGAATGCGCAGCAGTTGGCGGAGAAGCTACGGTATTTGATCGATCATCCCGAGGAGAGAAAGGGAATGGGCGATAACAGCAGGAAATTAGCCGAAGAGGAATTCGATTGGCGACAGATCGCCGAAAGGTACTTAAGGGTTTATGCGGAGATAGTGTAATAAATAAAGGATGGAGAGAAGTGAAGATTGGATGATTGCAGAGAGTAGCGATTTAAAATTTGCTGAAAAGATGCTTGAAACTTGACGCAAGAGGTGTGTAAGAGACCAAAATCAGAGGTGGAAAGTAATAACAATGGAACTGAAGTATGAGCAGGGGAAGATAACTATTGAAACCAGGGTTTTTAGTACTCTGGATGAGTTTGTCCTGGATTTCAATAGTTTACTTGAGAATTATACAGATTACGTAGTCGTAAGTGGATACGTGGCGATTCTCTTTGGGCGGGCACGTGGTACTGAGGATATTGATACAATCATAAGGCACATGGATAACCAGGACTTTGCCACCTTTTACCAGCAGCTTCGCGAAGGGGGCTATTATTTTTTAAATCCCGAGGATGTGGATGGATTATATGAAATGCTTGAAGAGGGATTGAGGGTGAGGGTTGCAAAGGAAGAGTCGATAATACCGAATATTGAACTGAAATTTGTGAAAGATGATTTTGATAGATACGCTCTCACTAACAGGTTGGAACTAGTAATGGGCGGAAGACATCTGTTTATCTCTCCAATCGAACTTCAAATACCTTACAAGCTCTATTTAGGTAGCGACAAGGATATCGAGGATGCGGTATATTTATGGGACATTTTTAAGGGCGAGATGGATGTAAGTCTACTCAGGAGATTCATGAACGCATTAAACGTCAGAGGAGCGGAGTATGGAATTGAAGTTTGATGTTGAGAGGAATAAGAAGGAGAGGCTGGAATTCATCCACTATTATGCCGATTGGGTTAAGCGCATGCCAAATGAGATTTGGAGCAGGCAGCAGGCTGACTTAATTGATAGTTTCATGCTCAATACGAGGAATTTTAAGATGACGCCGGAGAGCTATTTGGAGATGGCAAACCTGAGGATGAGGAGGAGAGATGAACGCCAGGAAGAAGCGATACGCTGACCGCTTCGTGGGCAGGACACCGAGCGATGAGAAGCAGCTTGAGGACCGGCAGAAGAAGGTTTTAAAGATCTCCCAACAAACTTTAGGAAAGTTTGATCAAATAGCTTCGCAACAAACTTTAGGAAAGTTTGATCAAATAGCTTCGCAACAAACTTTAGGA
>JAFGHB010000020.1 GCA_016930255.1 Methanomicrobia archaeon
GCCTGGAGAAGACAACGTGATATATATCGGAAATAAGTCTGTGATGAGTTATGTCCTGGCGGTAGTGACGCAGTTTAATAACGGCTTTGATGAGGTTTTGATAAAGGCAAGAGGTAGAGCAATCTCACGGGCCGTGGACACCGCAGAGGTGGTGAAGAATAAGTTCATGCCTGGAGTGGAAGTGAAGGACATAAAAATAGGAACCGAGGTAATAACTGGAGAAGGTGGAGATAAGGCGAACGTATCGTCGCTGGAAATCACAATGGTTGCAAAAGCCAAGTAGTGAGTAAAAAGGGGAGTTATGCGAATTCGATCTAAGAGATATTTCTCTTAGGGTACATCCTCTTTTTTTCTTTTTCTTTTTTACTTTACATCTGATTCGGGTTGGGTTGTTGGTGTGGGTGGAATATTTACTTATATCCGGCTGCTATTACTTCTCTACATAAGCGATGTTCGCGAGAAGGCATATCATTTCGACACGTGATTTCACGAAGGAAGAGATAGATTACATATTGGACAGAGCGGAGGAGTTAGAGATCTACGCACAGGGGTCTGCGAAGAGTTCGGGGAAGAAGAGCGATTTATTAACGGGGAACATACTCGCCAATCTCTTCTACGAGCCCAGCACACGGACACGACTCTCGTTTGAAGTGGCAATGAAGCGGTTGGGCGGAGAGGTCATAAACGTCTCATCGCCGGAGACGAGTTCCGTAGCAAAAGGCGAAAATTTGGTGGATACCATCCGGGTGGTCTCTAAATACAGTGATATCATCGCGCTTCGGCACCCTAAGGAAGGCGCATCTCGAATGGCTGCTTCGTTCTCTTCCGTTCCGATAATTAACGCAGGCGACGGCGCGGGGCAGCATCCCACGCAGACTTTGCTCGATTTGTACACTATTAAGAAGGAGCGACTGCTTGATCGGCTCAAGATCGCGTTGATCGGTGACTTGAAATACGGACGGACGGTCCATTCGCTGGCGTACGCCCTGTCTTTATACGGTGCGAAGCTCTTCTTTGTTTCGCCTGAAGCGTTACGGATGCCGGAAGAGATAAAGATGGACTTGAAAGAGGCAGGCGCGGATATTTTCGAATCAACGAATATAAAAGAGGTTATAGGGGACGTTAACGTGCTCTATCTAACAAGAATTCAGCGTGAGCGGTTCCCGGACCCTGCAGAATATAACAAAGTTGCCGGAACGTATCGCATAACGACCGAGCTGATAAAAGAGAACAGGGAGGTGGTACTTATGCATCCGCTCCCTAAGATCGACGAGGTAGACGCGGAAGTGGATCAGACCGAGAACGCGCGATATTTCACTCAGGCGTTCTACGGTGTTCCCGTGCGAATGGCGGTTCTTTCTATATTACTGGATCGTTCAAACTAACTAAATAGAAACCAAAGGCAATAAACGGAGAGAAAGAGAAGGAAAAAGAGGATGGGTAATAGATATGCAAGCGGAGATAAAAAGCGTTATAGACGCGGTAAAGGATCATCATGAACTGTATACAAACGCATTGCCGCTGATCGCGAGTGAGAACGTTACGAGTAATCCGGTACGGATGCTGCTCGCGTCCGATTTGTCGCACCGATACGCAGAAGGTGATGTGGGAAAACGGTTTTATCAGGGCTGCAAATACATAGACGTGATAGAGGAGAAAGCGATACGCTATGCCAAGGAACTGTTTGATGCCGAACATGTAAATGTAAAGCCGATTTCAGGCGTAACGGCGAATATTGCGGCGCTTTTCGCGCTTACTTCGCCACGGGATAGGATGATGGCATTGTCCGTACCTAATGGGGGCCATATAAGCCATTCGAAATATTCCATTCCCGCGATGCGGGACTTGGAGCTGTATAATTTTCCCTTTGACACAAACGAAATGAACATTGATACGGATAAGATGCTAAAGGCGATACGGCAGAACAAGCCCTCGCTCTTGCTTTTTGGCGCCAGTCTCTTCCTCTTCCCACATCCGATTGCGGAGGCACGAGAAGCCGCAGACGACGTGGGTGCAAAGATCGTGTACGATGCTTCTCATGTGTTAGGACTCATAGCGGGCAAGCAATTCCAAGATCCATTACGGGAGGGAGCAGACGTGATCGCGAGCAGCACACATAAAACTTTCCCGGGACCTCAGGGTGCGATAATCCTGTGTAAGGCGAACATAAAGAATGAAATAGATCAGGCGGTATTCCCCGGAACGGTGAGCAATCATCACCTCCATCACGTTGCGGGATTGGCCGTGTCGCTGGTCGAGATGCTGGAGTTCGGCGAAGCATACGCAGCCCAGACAGTGGCAAATGCAAAGACGTTGGCTCAGAGTTTATATGAGGCGGGTTTTGATGTCCTCTGCGAGCATAAGGGGTTTACTGAGTCACATCAAATTGCGATTGATGTTAGTAACTATGGTGGCGGGGCGGAGGTGGCCGAAAAATTAGAGCTCGCGAATATCATTATCAATAAGAACATGCTGCCGTCCGATAGGGACCCTGATACGCCCACCGGGATCAGATTGGGCGTGCAGGAGCTGACGAGGATAGGAATGAAGCAATCGGAGATGAAGGAGATCGCAGCCCTTATAGAGCGTGTTGTACGCGGTAAAGCAGACTTAGACGCGATAAAGGCTGAGGTGCAAGAGTTGAGGAACGACTTTCAGGATGCCGTGTATTGCTTTGATGGCAAGGATGTATACAAATTTCCGGAGTTAAAAGCGTGAGGGTATTTATAAAGGCAGGTGAATATTATAAGTAGGGATGCTAGAGGAATTAGAGGAACGGAGAGCAGAAATAATAAAGAAGGCTGAGGAATATAAGCTTCGAAGGACCGAGTTAAATACCGAAGCAAGTAAGTGGGCTGAATTGAGAGACGAGTTAAATGGCCGGATAAAAGAGGCTGTTGAGAAGGCAAAGGAGTTTAAACAGCAGCGCGAGGAGTATGAGGCGCTTATTGCAGATAAAAAGGTGAAACGTGGCGAATTGAACAGGAAAGCTTCGTCATACTACCTCATGGTGGAGAAGCAGCGTAAACGGAACGATATGCAGAGTATCCAGGCGTTTGAGCGGCTTCGAGAACGAATAGCGGAGTTAGAGCTGCGGCAGCAGGTAGAAGTGCTGAGCAAGGATAAGGAAAAGAAATTAGTGGCGAAGATAACGGAGCTGCGGCGAGAGTTCGATCGCATGGAGAAGGAACTGGAGAAGGACAGGAAGTTGACGGAATTGCTGAAGAAGGCGCAGAAGTACCGTGTAGAATCGGACACATACCACGAAGAGGTTATTGAGCACGTAAGGCTCTCCCATGAATGCCATAGTAAAATGGTGGAGTGTTTCAAAGAGGCAGACAGAATAAGGGAGAAGGCGGACGAGGCACACCGGCTTTTTATAGAGGCTCAGGAAGAAGCGGACGAAGCGCACAAGCGTTATATCCGGTATCTCCGCGACATGAAGGACTTTGACCGCGTTATAAGCGGGCTGAGACGGAAGATACGGGAAGATTGGGGCTTCCGGGAGCGAATGGAAGCGAGGAAGAAGGCGAAAGGCATTTACGAGAAGTTTAAAGACGGTGGGAAGCTCAGCACTGAAGATTTGCTCATGTTGCAACGGTCCGAGATGGGCTTAAAATAAAGACAAGTACTGCTAATCGATTCGATTTTATCAGAATCTAAATGAGGTTAAGCGTTTCGCTACAGGGCTTACGGGACGCGATTTTGCTCATAATTCCCTGGTTGGCGAAAGCCAGGTACACCGATAGTTTTATATACTACGAATGCATTTAACTTTAGCAGAATGATATCACAAATGGTAGGAGGTGAAGATAATGGGAGAAGAAAAACCGGCTGGATTGAAACAATTGTTTGTTTACGAACATGACGCAGGACGACTTGAACTTTTCATTCGAATCGTGTACGGGTGGATAGCCATCGGGATTGTCTTACTGGTATACGGCATCGTTGCAGAAATCTGCCTTTTTATTCAATGGTTCGTGATATTGATACTCGGACGGAGGAGCGAAGGGCTAAGCAACTTTGTTAAGGGCTATCTCGAATATTTCGTGCACGTCGTCAGCTATTATTACTTCATGACCGATGAGAGACCGGGCATAATGCCAAAACCGGTTGAAATCTACGAGAAAGAATAAATGAATGAGCAGGATCTGCACCGACGAATCGGTGTTGTATGCCTGCGCTTCTCTTTTTTTCTTGATACGTTTTTAGAGTCAACCTATACTACGTCACGTGTCGAATTTGATATT
Source organism: Methanomicrobia archaeon (assembly GCA_016930255.1). NCBI lineage: Archaea > Methanobacteriati > Methanobacteriota > Methanomicrobia > Methanomicrobia archaeon. The sequence continues at coordinate 4,251 of JAFGHB010000020.1, forward strand.
GTTTTTTATGGATGATGATTATAGAATAGATAGATTAAGAAAATGAGGACAACGTGGCTTACTATACGGATGGGGCTCTGTATCGTGCTTCTGTTTGCAGTGCTTTATGCACTCTTAAGTGTTATCGCATATTTTGTGGGAGCGGGCACACCGCTCGTTTATGCGTTACTTGCTTTTGGATTGGTCGCTATCCAGTTCTTTATCGGCCCTAAGGTTGTAGAGCGAACCATGCATATTCGCTATGTCTCGGAAAGTGAAGCGCCGGAATTGCATCGGATGGTGAGCGAGTTAGCACTGAAGGCGGGGATCCCGAAACCTCGCGTCGGGATCTCCGAGATCCCTATACCGAATGCATTCGCTTTTGGCACCTCGAAGAAGACCGCACGGGTTTGCATTACAAAACGATTGATGGAAATGCTGAGCCGGGACGAGATAGAAGCGGTTCTGGGGCATGAACTTTCGCATATAAAACATCGCGATATGGTGGTGATAACGGCATTGAGTGTGATACCGATGATCTGTTACTTTATTTATTTTAGCTTCTTCTGGTCCGGCCTCTTTGGTGGGGGCGGTCGGGACAGAGAGGGTGCCTTGCCAATGATGGCAATCGCGCTTATTGCGTTCGTTGTCTATTTCATAAGCAACCTTATCGTGCTGTACGCATCGCGCGTGCGGGAATATTATGCGGATGCAGGCAGTGCAGAGCTCACGAGGAAGCCGCATGAACTCGCGTCTGCGTTATACAAGATGATCTATGGCAGTGCGAGCACAAAGTCCGAGAGAGTGGTTAAGGAAATGGGGAGCATGCGTGCGTTCTTTGCCGCCGATCCGGTGACCGCCCGGGGCGATTTGAAGGATTTGAGCGCGGCGGACCTAAATAGGGATGGAAAGATAGACGAGTACGAGTTACGGATGTTTGCAGAGCGGGCGAACGCGAGCCGTGCTGAACGAGTGATGGAACTCTTCTCCACGCATCCTAATCCCGTCAGCCGGGTTAAGCGGCTGGGCACGTACTTGTACTAACGGCGAAGTCGTGTTCCCTTACCAGTTCTCGTAAACGATTCCACGAATACGAGACAAGCATCACACGGAACCAGAAGCTACGGAATGTATCTTTTGGCTTATACTGCCCGCTTTATCCCGCCGTTCGTCTATTGTCAACGTTGTCACGACCCGTAAGGCACCGTGCGCGAAAACGGATTCGTGTACCGCTTTGAAAGCCTCTAAAATCAGCGTGAGATCTTCTGCCTCGAATATCGTGCCCATTGCCGTTAGTTCGGGTTCCAAGCCCAGGTTCCTCAGCTCCGTGATCGCTCTTATCACGTACCCGCTTACGCTTGGCGTTTGTGTTCCTAAGGGGACAACGGTTATTTCAGCGATTATCATCTCCTATTAAATATCTGCACCTTAAACTAAGTATATATACGCGACTATAAGTACGAATACGTCAAATTAAAGGGGTGGTATCTAAGTGTCGATGCAAAGTGGGCAAAGGGAAATAAAGGTATTGCATGTAGATGATGAGCCCGATTTCCTTCTGGTGACGCAGCATAACTTAGAAAAGAAATATGCAAATTTTAGTGTTGATACCACAACCTCTGCAGAAGAAGGCATAACGCTCTTGAAGAGCGGCAACTACGATGTAGTGGTCTCGGATTATCAGATGCCCGGGATGGACGGCCTCGAGTTACTCCAAACTCTTCGCGCGAGTGGAGATAAGATTCCGTTCATCATGTTCACGGGTCGAGGCCGAGAAGAAGTAGCAATCGAAGCATTGAATAAGGGTGCGAACCACTACTTGCATAAGGGTGGAGATATAGCCAGCTTGTATCAAACGTTGGCACATGTGATAATCGAGTTGGTTGAGAGAAAGTGGGCAGAGGAGAAAGTAGTCGAGATTAAAAAAGAGCATCAGCTCATTCTCGATGCTTTGCCATTAAATGTATTCCATATAAACCGCAAAAGTGAGTTCGTTCATGTAAACAAGGCTCTGGCAGAGCGCTATGGGCTGAAGCCCGAGGAGTTTAAAGGAAAAACATCCGGGGACCTCTTCCCTGATGTTGGTGAGGCGTACCTCAAAAGTGACAAGGTGGTCTTCGAAAGCGGAGCACGAGAGATAGGAACGATACGAAAAATTGTAACGCCACAAGGAGAGAAATGGGTGCGGTTGGATAAGGTACCGCTCAAAGATGTTGACGGCACCGTTACCGGCTTAATCGGCTTCGAGCTGGATATCACGGCGCAGAAGAAGGCTGAGGAGGGGCTGCGGGAGAGCGAGGATAAATATCGAAACCTCGTTGAGCGTGCGAATGATGGAATCTGTATTATTCAGGACGCCCTCGTTGAATATGCCAACAGCCGATTGGTTGAGTGGAGTGGCTACACCGAGGAAGAGATTATTTGCGCTCCGTTCACCATTTTTGTCGCTCCTGAAGAAATCCCCAAAGTCGTTGATTACTACAAGCGGCGCGTGGCCGGTGAGGCAGTCCCCTCTCTCTACGAGACCGTTCTTCAGGAGAAGAGTGGGGGAAAGATGGATGCTGAATTGAATGCGGGCATCATTATGTATCACGGCAAGCCCGCTAATCTCGTCTTCGTCCGCGATATCAGCGAGCGCAAGCGGACGGCAGAAGCGCTGCGGGAAAGTGAGAGGAAACATCAGATACTTCTCGATTCCGTACCAGTAGGCATATTCTATATAGATGCCGACAGCAGGTTCGTTCATGTGAACAAGGCTCTGGCAGAGCGCTATGGAATGAACCCCGAGGATTTCAAAGGCAAAACATCCAGAGACCTCTTCCCCGAAGTTGCTGAGGACTATATCAAGAGCGACAAGGAAGTGTTAGAGAGCGGCGAGCCGCAGATAGGAACGATTAGAAGAATTAATACGCCACAAGGCGTGCGATGGGTACGATTGGATAAGGTGCCCCTTAAAGATGACGATGGCCACGTTACGGACATAATAGGCTTCGAGCTGGACGTTACTGAACGGAAACGAATAGAGGATGCGCTGCAGGAAAGCGAGCTGGAGCATCAGACAGTCCTCGATACTGTCCCTGTAGGTATATTCCATATAGATGCCGACAGCAGGTTCGTTCATGTAAACAAGGCTCTGGCAGAGCTCTTCGGAATGAAGCCCGAGGATTTCAAAGGCAAAACAAGCAGAGAGCTCTTTCCGGACGTAGGAGAAGAGTACATCGAAAGTGACAAAGAAATTTTTGAGAGCGGAGTACCCCAAAGTGGAGTGGTAAAAAAACTTACAACATCAGAAGGCGTGCGATGGGTACGATTGGATAAGGTGCCCCTCAAGGATGCAGATGGGAATATTACAGATGTTGTGGGATTCGAGCTGGATATTACCGAACGAATGAAGACGCAGGACGAGTTACGCGATGCCCACAAACAGCTTCAGGATATCATCGAGTTCCTCCCGGATGCAACATTTGTTATTGATAGAGATATGAAAGTAATTGCATGGAATCGTGCAATAGAAGAGATGACTGGGATCCACAAGGAGGATATCATCGGAAAGGGGGATTATGAATATGCACTACCGTTTTACGGAGAGCGGAGACCCATATTGACTGATTTGGTCTTTTCAAGCAACGAGGAGATCGAGTCTCGCTATGCCCATGTAGGAAAAAAGGGAAGCACACTATTTGCCGAAGTCTATTCACCTTTCATGTACCGGGGGAAGGGGGCATATCTTTGGGGAATTGCAACGCCGCTCTTCGACCGTAAAGGTGACGTAGTAGGTGCAATTGAATCAATTCGTGACATCACCGACCGTAAGCAGACTGAGACGGAAAGAGCTGGCCTTTTAAAAGAGCTGGAAGCAAAGAACAGAGAAATGGAGCATTTTGCCTATACGGTCTCACACGATTTGCGGTCGCCGCTTATTACCATACAGGGCTTCACCACTATGCTCCAGGAGGATTTTGAACAAAATAAACGAGAGAGCGTGGAAAGCGATTTGAAGTACATAGAAAACGCCGTTACGAGAATGGGCGAGCTCTTAAGTGGCACGCTCGAGCTATCCCGTATCGGCCGTTTCGTGAATCCGCCAGAGGATGTGCCGTTTGAGGAAATTGTTAGCGATGCACTGGAGCAGACTGCGGGAGAAATAAGAGCAAAGGATATTGAGGTTTCCGTGGCTGAACACTTTCCCACCGTGCACGTAGATCGGATGCGAATAGTCGAGGTGCTGGTGAATCTTATTGCGAACAGTATAAAATATCGAGGCGACCCGCCGCATCCGAAAATCGAGCTTGGGTATCGCGTAGATGGTAAGGATACCGTGTTCTTTGTGAAGGATAACGGCATCGGGATTGACGAAAGTCAGCAGGAGAAAGTCTTCGAGCTGTTCTATCAAGTGGACAATAGTGAAGCAGGCACGGGTGCCGGGCTGGCTATTGTGAAACGAATAATCGAGGTGCACGAGGGCCGTATCTGGATCGAATCGGAGACCGGCAAAGGGACAACAGTCTGCTTTACGCTGCCCGTGAGTCCGTGATGAATTTTATACTCAGAATATGCCCGACAAATACACCAAAACGGTCATACCCAAAGCCACCGCTCCGAGGACCATTCCTCCGATCGTGTAGCAGCGATAGCCCGCAGCGGGCGTCATGTCGGCAAGCTCAACGACCGTCCAGAAGTAAGAGTCATTCGCATGCGATACCAGGAACGTGCCCGAGGCTATGGACATTAGCGCGAGTTCCAAGGGCAAGCCGAGTTCAGGAAGTACGGGTAGGATTATGCTCGGAACGATCAAAAAGGTGACGAGCCGCGAACCCTGCACGCTCTGAATGGCAACAGCGACCAAAAAGGGTATGAAAAGCGCGGGTAAGCCGGATTGTATAACCAGTGCGCCGATCCCGTGACCGACGCCGATCATTGCTAAGGTCGAGCCGAGCGCACCACCCGCGCAGAGTACCATGAGAATTCCGCCACCTCGTCGTACCGCCTCACGAGTCCATGTATTGACGGTATCTCGCCTGAATCCCCGAGCAGCGCTAAAAGCGATGAAGACGCCGATCAGCAGTGCTATGTTGGGGTTACCCAAGAAATTGAGCACTGGAATAGGAAGAACGAGTTTTGAGAATATGAGTGCCACCGGAACGACGATAGGAGGATATGCGCGTAATCTACTCTTTTGTTTTTGTTCCGTTTCCGTTACCGTCGTTGGGACCTCGCCGAGCTTGCAGAACCGCTGAGCGAACAAATAGCCAACCAAGGACGTGGGAATGGCAATAATAAGACCAAGCAGTACAATGTCAGCACCGACAACGCCGAACTCGCTTGCCGCGGAATAAACGCCGGGTGCGGGATAAATGAGTTCGTAGGACGCGAGTGTGCCGAGACTGAGCGAAGTAGCAGCCACACCAATCGGTAACTTCTGCTTAGCGGCGATCTCGCGTGCGATTGGTATGAAGATCACGTAGGCCAGGATGCAGCACATCACCGGGACTGCCACGAGGAACCCGAGCACGTTTAATGCGAGTATAGGCCGTTTCGATAGGCTGATTATATCGTCTGCGATGACCGATGTGCCTCCGATGCCGTCCAGGACCGTGCCGATGATGCTGCCACACACGATGACGATGCCCAGCTTGTAAAGTACCTGACTCATGCCTGTTAACATCGATTCCAGGCCGTCAAACGGTTTTGCAGCTAAAATGGCAACGAGTAGCGATACCGTAAGTAAGCTCAGAAAGGGGTTGATCCTGAGTTTCGCGGTCAGAACTAGGATGAGGAGCAGAGCGATGAGGAATATTAGTAACGGCGCCATTTATTCATGGCTTTATTATCGCTACGTGTTTAAATCAGTTTATTTAAAAAGAGAGCATTATACTATATCACCCACAACTGTTGGAACGGTTATAAGGGGGAAAGAGAAATGGCACGAGTGAAATTGAGCGGTGCGGAAATAGTGGTAGAGGAATTGAAGAACGAAGGAGTGGAAGTAGCCTTTGGAATCCCCGGCGGAGTCCTGTTAGATCTGTACGAGGTGCTGTACCAGGAGGATAAAGTGAGGCATATTCTGATGCGGCACGAGCAATGTGCGGCGCACGCGGCAGACGGCTATGCACGCGTCTCAGGAAAGACAGGGGTTTGTATCGCTACGTCAGGTCCCGGAGCAACGAATCTCGTTACCGGTCTGGCGAATGCAAGCATGGATTCTGCACCCGTAGTAGCATTGACCGGCCAGGTGCCGACGGCAGCAATAGGGAGCAATGCGTTCCAGGAAGCAAGCACGTTCACCATTACCATGCCGGTCACGAAACATAATTTCCTCGTAACGCGGACGGAGGACTTGCCCAAGATCATCCACAATGCGTTCCATATCGCCGGTACGGGTAGGAAAGGAGTCGTCTTGATCGACCTGCCAAAGGACGTACTGGCAACGACGGTCGAGGTGGATTTACATTTAAAGGAGACCTTCGCAGGTTATAAGCCGAACATAAAGCCGAATCGAGTGCAAATAAAGAAAGCGGTAGAGGTGCTGGTAAATGCGGAGAGGCCGCTTATCTTGGCTGGAGGCGGCGTTATCACCTCGGAAGCGACGGAAGAGTTACGCCAGCTGGCGGAATTCCTCGGCGCGCCTGTCGTAACGACGCTTCTGGGTAAAGGTGCCATTCCCGAGGATCATCCGTTCGCACTGGGTATGGCGGGCATGCACGGACGCCTCTATGCGAACAAGGCGATAAACGAATGCGATGCGTTGCTCGCAGTAGGAACGCGGTTCAGCGACCGCTTAACGGGCTGGCAATTGGACCAGTTCGCCCCGGAGGCTACATTGATACACGTCGATATCGATGCCGCGGAGATAAACAAGAATATTCAGGTTGATATCCCGATCCAGGGCGATGCGAAGCTTGCGCTGGGTGACATCATCAAATGGCTCGAGAAAAAGAGAATTGCGGATACGAACGGAAACGTGTGGGTGCAGCGGATAAAAGAGATGCATTCGGCTTGTGAAGCGTGTATACGCGATGTCAAGAGAGAAGGGACTTCGATCTCGGATATGCTCATAAAAGAGCTGAGCAGAATCTTGAATAACGATACAATCGTCACCACGGAGGTGGGACAGTGCCAGATGTTCGCCGCGCATTATTACATGACGAAGAAGCCGCGCACGTTTATTTCTTCAGGCGGGCTGGGCACGATGGGCTATGGGTTCCCCGCAGCGATTGGCGCGAAGGTTGCGGCACCGGATAAGCACGTAGTGGACATAGCAGGAGACGGCAGTTTCCTGATGACCTGCCAGGATTTGGCGACCTGCGTGGAGAACGATATACCGGTTGTCGTCTGTATCTTCCACAACCGGTATCTGGGAATGGTGCGCCAGTGGCAGGAGCTGTTCTTCGATAAGAAATACTCGAGTACCGGCCTGGGTGTGACGCCGGATTTCGTGAAGCTCGCGGAAGCCTTTGGCGCTTATGGGGAGCGCGTGGAGAAGCCGGATGAGCTGAAAGACGCGCTGCATAACGCATTCGAGTCCGGTAAGCCAGCAGTACTGGATATGATCGTGGGTTGGGAGGACAAGATACTGCCGATGATTCCTCCTGGTGGCGGTTTAATAGGAATGATAGGAACGGAGCGATGCACACCCCTCGCAACAACACCCACACGTTCTGTAGCTACCGCTAGATCAATAGGACTCGTCGAAATGGTAGGAGCAGCGGAAGAATGACCACACACAGTACCACACACATTATATCACTATTGGTAGAGGATCATCCGGGAGTACTGACGCGGATGTCGGGCATGTTCACCATGCGCGGGATCAATATCATCTCGCTCACCGTCTCACCGTGTGAGAAGGAAGGGTTATCAAGAATGACGGTGGCGATCAAGGGCTCGGAAAACGAGTTGGAGCAAGTGAGGAAGCAACTCAGCAATCTAATCGAAGTGGTGAAGGTGATCGACCTGGCGAAGAACAAAGCGGTCATTCGCGACCTGTGCCTCATGAAGGTGCACGTGAAGGATTCCAACGCCCGTTCTGAAGTGATGCAGCTTGCCGCGTCATACGGAGCTAAGATAGCCGATGCGACTTTGGATACCATAATACTCGAGCTAACGGAGGAGCCGAAGACGATAGACCGGTTCGTGGATTTGATGATGCATTTCGGTGTGAAGCAGTTGTTCAGAACCGGGGTTACGGCTATTGGTATGGGTGGCGGTTCGGAGAAATAGTTTCCGCTAGTGATTCCGCCCGCAGGGAAGCCAGCCGAAAAGAGCAACGTTTATAATGAACACCACGATACCTTAACGTAGAAACCAGGAGGTTGATGATACCATGACCTTGAATGTATTACATGATGAAGACGTAGATGAGGGCTTTATAGAAGGAAAGACGGTAGCGGTAATCGGATACGGCGCGCAGGGCGATGCGCAGGCGAACTGCCTGAAGGATTCAGGTGTGAGTGTGATTATAGGCGAGACGGAGGTCCTGGGCGGGAGGTCGAACCCGAGCTGGGCGAAGGCGAAAGCGGACGGTTTTGAGGTTATGCCGATCGACGAGGCAGCGAAGAGGGGCGATATCGTGCATATCCTGCTGCCGGACGAGGTACAGCCGATGGTTTACGAGCAGCAGATCGCACCGCACTTGACGGCAGGCAAGGCGCTCTGTTTCTCGCACGGGTTCAATATCTGCTTTAACCGGATCGTCCCCCCGGAAGATGTTGATGTAATTATGGTCGCGCCGAAGGCGCCCGGTACGGAGGAGCGTGTGGCGTACTTGGAGGGCTTTGGTGTTCCTGGTCTGGTTGCCGTGAAGCAGAACCCAAGCGGGAAGGCACGTGAAGTGGCACTGGCCATGACGAAGGCGATGCACTGGACGAAGGCCGGCATTTTGGAATGCACGTTCGAGCAGGAGACCTACGAGGATCTGTTTGGCGAGCAGTGCGTGCTCTGCGGCGGCCTCGTGGAATTGATGAAGAACGGCTTTGAAGTGCTGGTGGAAGCGGGCTACCCGCCAGAGATGGCGTATTTCGAGTGCGTGCACGAGATGAAACTGATCGTCGATCTGGTCTGGCAGGGCGGCATCAAGCGCATGGCCGAGGTCATCTCGAACACCGCGGAATACGGCATGTGGGCCGTCGGTAACGAGATCATCGGACCGGACGTGAAGGCAAAGATGCAGGAAGCCCTAAAGCGCGTGGAGAACGGCGAATTCGCAGCGCAGTGGGTCGAGGAGTACAAGAAAGGCATCCCGTTCCTGAAAGCGAGCCGCGAGAATATCGGCAAGCATCAGATCGAAACGGTTGGCAAAGAGATCAGGCAACTGTTCAAGAAGCAGTAATCCTGACCTGCAAATGCCCCTTTCTTTTTTGCGGCAGCAGCCGACGAAGGTCGTCTTAGTCGGCCTCAATTACAAGGATCACGCAAAGGAATTGAAGATGCCGCTCCCTGACGAGCCCATTTTATTCCTGAAGCCGCCGACGGCGTTGATAGGCCCTGAGGATTATATTGTGTACCCGGCACAAACGAGGAGAGTGGATTACGAGGCGGAACTGGCTGTTGTTCTAAAAGACCCGTGTAAGAATATCGAGCCCAACGAGGTAACGGAATACGTCGAGGGCTTTACGTGCCTGAACGACGTCACCGCCAGAGATATGCAGAGCAAAGACGTGCAGTGGACACGTGCAAAGAGTTTTGATACGTTCTGCCCCGTGGGGCCGCGTATCGTAACGGACATAGATCCGAACAACGTGAAGATCCAGAGTTATTTGAACGGCGAGCTGCGGCAGGATTCCAGCACGTCCAACTTTATATTCACCGTAGAAGAGCTGGTTTCGTTTATTTCTAAGGTAATGACGTTGCAACAAGGGGACATAATAGCAACGGGCACACCGAGCGGGATCGGGGCGATGCAAAAAGGAGATACCATAGAGATTAAAATAGAAGGGATAGGGACGTTACGGAATTATGTGCGGTGAGAAGACGTTAGAGGTCCTGTAACAGGGGATAACGCTCGGTGATCCTAGAGTAAAGTTTAAATATTGGGGAGACATATGTGAAACCATGCGAAGAATTATCCAGGTCAGAGTTTACAAAGGAGATAAGTACTACGTTGCCGAATGCATTGATTTACCGGTGGTGACGCAAGGAAAAACCTTGGATGAGGTCGCAGCTAATATAACGGAGGCTATCAGCTTGCACCTCGAAGGCGAAGATCTAGCAGAGTGGGGTATTCTTCCCGAGCATTCGATTCTGGTCAATTTTGAACTGCCGACTGCGTATGCCGAAACTTAAAACGCTCAGCGGTAAAGCTGTGGTGAAAATCTTCTCTGAATTTAGCTTTGACATTGTTTCCCAACGAGGGAGCCATGTAAAGTTGGGAAGAATCAATCCAGATGGATCGAGGCAAACCTTGACCATTCCGTTTCATGATGAATTGGACAAAGGGACTCTGAGAGCCATTTTTAGGCAGGCTTTGCGATACATACCTGAGGAAGAACTGAGGCCGTACTTCTATACATAGCTAATCGAGACACTTTTCGCTATCAATTGCAGTATCAATTATCCCGATCACTGAGATACAACGATATGGCCTCTTTGGTTCGTTTAATAAGTTCATCGTAGGTCTTCGCCTGCGTATGGCAGCCGGGTAGCTCGATCACGTCAGAAATGAGGTAGCCATCCTCACCTTCTTCAACAATCACATTGAATTTCTCGGCCATATTAGAAGTAAGGAAATAGAGACTCATAAATAAAGGTTACTTTCACGCAGTAAGGGGCCAGAGCCCCCCTTACTAACCCTCCCGACCAACATTAAGGAATGCAAGAAATAGCGTGGCAACGGGCACGCCGAGCGGGATGGCGCGATGCAAGGAGGGGACACGACAGAGATAAGGATAGAGGGGGTAGAGACGTTACAGAATTTTGTGCTGTGAGTTGAAAACCCGAAATCCAAAAGTATTATCTCTTTTTAAAGAGCAAAATGAAAGCTTACAATCCGACATTTTAGAAGGATTTGTCGCCTCTTCTCACTTTCACTGTAGGAGCAATAATAAAGCGAAACTTATAAAGCATATTATAGTGTTAAGTAAACTTTGAAACTACCCGGTATAAAGTGATGCTGGTATGGCTTTGATCCCTCTATGATACCTTTTAGTGTTGAAC